>JANNDZ010000216.1:0-16388 GCA_031378395.1 Pseudanabaena sp. OTE_75_metabat_487_sub | reverse complement strand
AATAATGACGGTGAGAAGCACCGTCATTATTTTTTTGGCTTTAAAAAAGTGCGTCTAGCGCACTTTTTTTATGGTTGAGGACTAGGACTGGGCGAAGCTGGTAAACCGTTAGTAAACTTTTCAGAAGCATTTTTACTTTCGTAAATACAATCAACGGTGGGAGCTTTGTCTAGATCACCAGTAAAGCCAAAAGTATTCATCCTGTCTTTGCATTGACGAATATCTGATTCTTTAATCACATTTTTTTGTAAAAGCACATTCCAGTTATTCGGCAAAACTACACATCCAGGGACGGGTTCGGCTTGACTGATGAACACATTAAAAGGGTTGAGTGTGACATAGACACGGCTACTCATCACCATTGCCGATGCACCATAGTTATTACAGAAATCGCGACTAGGGGCAAGGTTGTCTAGACGAATCGCATCAACAGTACGCGGCGTAGGGTTGAGCGTAGACAGGGCAATACCAACACCAATACCGACTGCAAAAATCGCGCCTGCGATCGCAAGTTTGGTGGTTGTCCCATTGTTATTAGATCTTGGTTCAGTGGGAGGTGTATTCAGAGTTGAAGAATATCTACGTCTTGCCATAGATGTTAGGTAATGTGATTCCTTAGATTAACCGAATGTGTTGAGATTTAGGAAGTTTTATAAAGTAAACCTCCCTAAAGTTAGATAGTTAGTACACCTGCAAGGTCAAGAATCTCTGGAATCAAGTGTTCAGCTTTGATTGCCATGATATGTACGCCTTGACAGATTTGCCGAGCCGTTTGGATCTGCTCAGCCGCGATCGCCATGCCTTCCTGTAAAGGTGATTTAGCTTGAGCTAAGCGCTCGATAATATGGTCAGGGATCTGCACCCCTGGTACAAACTTATTTAGAAACAGCGCATTTTTAGCTGATTTAATTAAAAATATTCCTGCCAGAATTGGCTTATCGGATTGATTGGCAATTTGATTGACAAATTTATCGAGGCGATCAAAATCGGTAATTAATTGGCTTTGAAAAAATTGCGCCCCTGCATTAATCTTGCGCTCAAACCGCTTTTGTAAACCCGACCAACTGGGAGACTGTGGATCAACTGCGGCTCCCGCTAAAAAGTCTGTACCTTGATGGGGCAATGCTTTGCCGTTGGCATCCAATCCTTGATTAAGCTTTTGAATTAATTGTAATAACCGCACTGATTCATAGTCAAACACCGATCTCGCATCGGGGGAATCTCCAGCTTTTACGGGGTCGCCTGTAAGCGCCAAAATATTGGTAATTCCTAACGCCGCAGCTCCAAATAAATCCCCCTGCAATGCAATCCGATTGCGATCGCGACAGGCAAGTTGACAAACAGTTTCAATCCCGATTTGCTGCTGAATCAAGACTGATGCAGCGACGGGACTCATGCTCATCACTGCCCGACTAGAATCAGTAATATTCACAGCATGAACTCGCCCTTTAAGCGATCTCGTCTGTTCGAGCATATGTGTGGGATCGCTGCCCTTGGGTGGAGATACCTCAGCCGTAATCAGAAATTCCTTATTGGCGATCGCCGTGCGAAATTTATGATAGGGTCGTTCAACTATTGGCTGGGGCGAATCAATCATGCTAAACAAAGCTTTTAAAGAAATTTTAAGTTTGTTTGCATTTTAAACTATTGCGATCGCAAGCTAAGCCAAGAACTCAAGTTCTTGACTAAAAGCGCAAGTCCACTGAAGTGGACTAAAGATTACTTCTAATTAACCCGTTTTAACGCCAAGTAATTTTTAGAGTGGTATTACCTACTCTACTGAAGAATACTCCTATGCAACCCGTTTCAGCTGGTTTAAAGTAGCCTGCACTTGAGTGCAAGGCTACTTTACTCTAGCAATTGTTGAAATTCTGAAGTGTCTCGAATTTTGGCAAAACTTTCATCGGTTTTAGCTTGTTCTTTTAGTTCTAAGCTCCTATCGTAAAGAATCGCTGATTTGAGATTAGCGATCGCGAGATCTAAATGTTTGAGATCGGCATAGCAACAAGCTTTATTGTAAAAAGCAACAGAACGCATAGGATCGATCCTGAGAATACGATCCAGAAAATCAATTGCTTCATCGAGTCGATTGAGCAAGCAAAGAATATAACTGTGGTAGTGAAGTGCGTCTAATTCGCGGGGATCTATTTGCAAAGCCCGATCGCTACAGACAAGAGCATCCTCTAATCGATTTAATTTTATTAAAATCTTAGATTGAGCTACCCAAGCAGAAATATCTCTTCTATCTATTTCCGCAACTTTTTGATAAGCCTGTAAAGCCTCTTGCCAAGATTCTCTGCTCATGAAGGTCTCGGCTTTTACAGTCCAAAAGTAACCCGCATCTGGCTTGATCGCGATACCGCGATCGCAAGCCTCTAATACTCGCTCATCATCTTGTAAATTATGTAATATCCATACATTCAGTTGCCAAATATAAGCATTATGCGGATTGTCAAATAAAAGGCGATCGCATAAATCTAAAGCTTCTGCATTTCGTCCAAGATTGCCTAAGGCGCGGATGAAGTTTTGCTGCACATCCAAATCCTGAGGGTGCATTGAGAGATATGCATCCCAAATACTCGCTGCCGCTGCATAATCTTGGCGATCATAAAAAATGTCGGCTCTTAATAGCAATGCTTTTGAGAAATCAGGCTGAATGGCGATCGCTTGTTCTACATCTTTCAAAGCTGCATCTAATTTTCTCGAACGTTGATGAGCTAAGGCACTTTCGTATAGTGCTTCATGTTTTTTGATCGTGAGCTTACGAATGACGATAAATATGACTAATATCGATACAGCCATAGGCGTAGATGCTTGTTGGAATAATGTAAACCCTGTTTTGATATAGCTTGCATCGATATCGAACCATCCCGTAAGCTGCATAATCCATCGAGAGAACTGCCTACTAAATGTGGGCAAAAACCAAAATAAAGCCAGAAAAATCGAAAATCCATATTTTTTTACAGGCTCTAGTTTTGCTCGCCAAGACAGCGGTAACCAAGGTTCGATCGCGCCATACCCATCTAGAGAAGGAATGGGTAGAAGATTAAGAATTACCGAAAATACTTCCAAATAAATAAGTATTGATAATCCAAAGATGAACCAGTACTTTGAGATTTCTGGCATGTACATATAAAAGAGAACGTCAGTAGATAATTGAGAAGCATATTTCAGTTGCATCAACTCATTAAGACTGACTGGAGATAGTTGACTAATCCTAAATTTATAGATGGCTACTAGAATTAGCGCCGATACCAAGCTGGCAAATGGCTCCGCGATCGAAGTCAAGCTCAACCACATGCGGTTACGAATCTGACTAGAATTAATGTATACTGCCGCTCCTGGCAGCCCAATCCCTCCCATCAACAGAAAAATCATGGGCATAATCAGTGTCACCACAGGATCGACATATTTGAGTGGATTGAGCGTCAAATATCCCTTTTCTTTTACCGAAGTATCTCCCCCATAATAGGCTGCGATCGCATGACCAAACTCATGCAAACACAATGACAATATCCATCCCAGAAAAACAAATACGGCAATCTCAATCATAGTTAAATTCTAATTTGGCAAATCTTGCTGCCATTCTAAAAAGAAGTTGCGATCGTCGTTACGCTGTAAGAGAAAGTTTTGTTCTAGTCTTTCAAGGCTTGTTTCTTCAGGAATCCGTAAAAGTTGAACCATAACTTTAATTTTCCTATGATATGAATTGATGGATCTCTGAATCGTTAGTGTAGTCGTCAACGGCAAGTAAGGCAGCGATTTTTAGTTGTTGGTTGATTTGATCACGGGTAGGTTTTGTCTGAGTTAGCAGTCTTTGTAAAAGTATTTCCGCTATTTGTAAGCAGTCTTCTTGAGAAAGTTTGGGAATGGTTTGGAGGATTTCTGTAGTTGTAATCATGGTTTTCTCCTATTGTATTAAGACTTGAAAGCGTGGATCGCAGCGGATATTAAAAATCTGAGTCGGTCTTTGCCTAGTCGCTAATCTTGCACTAAAATCATCGTGATTGAGTCCAATAATTCTCTAACTTGAGGTAGTAAAGGAGAAATTTCTGACTCTTCAAAATAAACAAAATCGCCATAATCGGCTTCCTGCCGACGTTCAAATAAATCGTTGTAAAGTCTTGCTTGATCTTTGGAAATAATGCCAGTTCTTACATAGTCTTTGTTGAAAATGCCGCGAACGCCTGTATGTTTTGGTGATGATAGATTGTCTTTTAATAGCAGGGCTGATACTGCGTAAAAACAACTGTAATATAAGCGATTAACGCAACTATTCCAGCCTCCTGAATCCGAGAGCGTTAGAGCGTCATGATAAGCTTCTTCGGCTCGTTCCAAGCGATATTTAACTGCTTCGTTGGGAGTATTCATGTTGGTTACAGAAGAATAGCTTCTTTATCTATGGCTTGAGTGAATGGCGTTTGTTGAAAGCGTGGTGTATGCCATTCTTGACGACTGCGGATGATCGAACTAATGACTTCTCCTGTTGCCCATTCTATTTCATAGATTTGATGGCGTAGGCGATCGCGTCGGGATGGATTGACGACTCCATCAACTAATATCAGGATGTCCCAATCTGAGTCTGGTCTTGCGTCATTACGGGAGCGGGAGCCATAGAGAAATATTTGTGCGGTTGGCTCGATCGCACATACAAGTTCTTTAATGCTTTGAAGTAATACTTTGCTTTCCATAAATCGTAACTCTCCTATTGTATCAAGGCTTGAAAGCGTGGATCGTAGTGGATGTTGTCAAAATCTGAGTCTGTCTTTGCCAATTTACGATTCTCTTCAGGATTGAGTTGAATTGCTTTTTGCAGGTTCTCTAGGGCAAGTTCAATATTGTTTTGGAGAGAATAAGCACAAGCTTTGTTATACCACGCTAAATGATATTCAGAATTAAGCTGTAATGCTTTGTCGTAGGATAAAATAGCTTCTTCATATCTGTTTAAATTACCTAATGCAATGCCTCGGTTGTACCATGCTTCATAATAGTCAGATTTAATTTCTAGAGCTTTATCATAGGAATAGATTGCTTCAGTATATCTATCTAGATGAGCTAATGCCCAACCCCGATTAAGCCATGTTTGATATAGGTCAGAATTAATTTGCAAAGCAATGTCAAATGAATTGATAGATTCATAGTATTTATCTACATTAACTAGTGCAACGCCTCGGTTGTTTAATGCCTCAACTTTTTC
This sequence comes from Pseudanabaena sp. OTE_75_metabat_487_sub, assembly GCA_031378395.1. GTDB lineage: Bacteria > Cyanobacteriota > Cyanobacteriia > Pseudanabaenales > Pseudanabaenaceae > Pseudanabaena. The sequence goes on along the minus strand of JANNDZ010000216.1, from coordinate 11,191 downwards.
AGGATTAATTGCTAAAGCGTAGTCAAAAGATTTAATTGCTTCTTCATGTCTACCCAAATTACCTAGTGCAATACCTTGGTTATAATGTGCTTGGTCAAAACTAGGATTAATTTGTAAGGCATTTTCATAAGAAGAAATTGCCTCCTCATATCTGCCTAAATTGTCTAACACAACACCTCGGTTGTACCATAATTGGAAATCATCAGGTTTCAATTGCAATGCTTTATTAAATGAATCAATTGCTTCCTTATATCTACTTAACTTATCGCATAACAAAGCACCTTGATTTTTCCATGATGAATGATCACTAGGGTTTATTTCTAATGCCTTCGTATAAGCAATCAGCGCTTCTTCATATTGACCTAATCTTTGAAGAGTAACACCTCGGCTGTACCATGCACTTTGGTAGTCAGGCTTAATTTCTAATGCTCGCTCAAAAGAAATGAGCGCTTCTTCATACCTATCTACATTAATTAGTGCAATACCTCTTTCATACCATGATTGATGGAATCTTAGATTACGCTCTAAAGCTTTATCAAATGAGGCAATAGCTTCTTCATATCGACTCAACTCATTTAGTGCTAAGCCTCGGTTATACGAAGCATACCTATAATTGGGATTGATTTGCAAAGCCTTGTCGTATGATGTAATTGCCTCTTCGTATCTGCCTACATATCCCAGTGCAACCCCTTGGTTATTCCAAGCTATATATCTTTTAGGTTTGAGTTCCACTGTTTTGTTATGCGCTGCAAGGGATTCTTCGTATCTACCTAATTTCCCTAATACAATACCTTGGTTAAACCATGCTGGGTAGTAGTCTGAATTTATTTGTAATGCCCTATCATAAGCAGCAATAGCTTCTTCATACTTTCCCAACTTTTCTAGTATCATTCCTCGACTAAGAAATATTCCAGAATATGTAAAATCAATCAAAGGAAATTGCTTAAGTATTTCAACTATTAACTCAAGCAAGTTCATTTCTCTGAGGATTTCGTCATTACGAAGTTGCAAGAAACTAATTATTACTCTAACACTTAATAAACCTAACAATCCAGTCGCCACTACATACCAAGGTGGATCTTGACTAATAATATGAGTTAACAAATCGATTAATGCTACACTTGATGCCATAAGACCAAGTAAATATGGCAAACTAAATCTTTCATTCTTTTGAACTTCAGGTCTTATTTGTGAATGTGATAATGCTAATCCTGTGTTAGTAAACGTGAAAATGCCAGTTCCCCAATCAAAGAAATCGGGCGCACGGCGAGTGATGTATTTAATTGCAAACGATGATAATAGAAACACAAAACAAATATGCCGAAATTTATCTCTAAAGTTTTCCCGTTGCCAATTGAGATGATTGAGAATCGGTGGAATTTTATCCAGATTGTAATAATCTCCTTCTCCTCCATAACCAGAACGAATATATTCCTCTAGAGATTTTTCCAAGCCAACTACAAACAAAATATTGAGATTATCTTGATTAGGAAAGCTTTCCACGCGCTCAATTAAATTATCAATAGGTTCTTGAAGTTCTAAAACTCCAATTTGTTTTTGAGGTAAATCATCACGCACTTTCTTGATAAGTTCCACCCCACCCGCAGGCGAACAACGCACAAAAGTCAATCCAAAACCCTTCCGACGACGCAAAGAGCGCAACAGTGATTTGTACTCATCTTCAGGAGTACTGTTAACACTTTCATCAACTCTTTGGACTACACCTGACATAAGCCTTATGCCCTAAATTTATCAAGTTCTTTAACCAATGGATGCACAGCATACCAACGCTTTAGCTTGTCATCCTGATCTCGATATCGATATTCCAACACGCAACGATTTGCTAACAAACGCGGATATTCCTTGTCATTCTCAGCATTAGGAATCTGATTAGTTGCATCAACCTCACTTAAAAGCTTCCATTGATGATCGAAGATTGCATTAAGATAATCTTCCTTTGCATCCTCGATCGCTCGATTTACTGCTTTTCTAGAAATTGGTAAATCATCGGTATGATCCAAAGCCTTTTGAATCATCTTGATAAATAGTCGAATATGTCCACCACTCATCAAACACAAACGCTCAAGCACTTCCTTCGATTCAAAAACTTGTGTTTCCACTGCCTTTGACAAGCTTAAGCCAATATCTTGACCATTAATCGCAATCGGCGCAATCCGTTTAGCAATGATTTCGCGAAACTTGGAAAGTCCTTCTTCACTCTTCTCACCCTTCTCATTCTGAAGCATGATCATTGGTAACACATCAGTTTCATTAAAATTGTTTTGTAACTGTGTGCAGCGTTCTGAATAAACCATTGCGATTGGCACAGTGTAAATCACATGGCAATGTAAACCCCGCATCTGATCGTGACGCTTGATAAAAATCTCATCGTAGTTGCTGAGTTCATTTGCCGATTTTTGACTTTCGATAATGCGATCGAGATTATCCACGATCAACACCAAATCTTTATAACCCTGTTTGATTAAGGACTTTTTCCCAGCATCAATAAAATCATTCAACACTTGCAATAACGATGGAGCATTAGCATTAATGCGATCGCGAATCTTTTTACGGTTATCAGGCTGAGCCTTAATCGTCGCCGTGATTTTAGTAATTTGCGAAACCTGTTGCTCTAGAGACAATCCCTCAAAACTCAATTCAGTTAATAACAGATCCGACAAACTTTCTGCTCTATCCTTTAACCAATTGGAGATACCCTTTAAAGGATTCGGATCTTCAAACTTAACCTTCTTAATCAAATGCTTTGTGCAAGCCATCAGAATATCCGCATATTCCGTATCCGCAATATCAATGTCCTCATCATCCGCCCCGAAATTCACCACAAAATACTTCTGCTCGGTTAGATGTTTCTCCAGCCGCAAAAGTTCTGTCGATTTACCCGCCCCCCGATGCCCTGTATAAAGCTGACAAGTCGTAGTTTTACTGCGAATAATCTTGCGACCTAGCTCCGTCAAAATACTCCAATCGCCACGCACAGCCCCACAATCCACATAAGCACCCTGCGGCGGTGGATCAAAGGGTTCAAAAGCATTGCTAATTTCGGTAAGCAGATCTTGAGACATGGGGTTAGATTGCGAGAGAATTTATCAGCATTATAGATCGCCAGATCAAGTACTGAGCAAGTCAGCAAATCGATCGCCTTTCAGTCAGATCAAACTATGTCAAATGTGTCAAAGCTACTACTAAGCAAAAATTAGCGATCGCTCTGCTGCGATCACTTCACCGATGCGATTCGTTACAAAACCTTGAGATTGAAAATAGGCGATCGCATCATCTGTTTTAGTTGGATCAACAACTACCGCCATGCCAATACCCATATTAAAAGTATTAAACATATCTAGTTCGGGAACTTCACCCTCAGACTGAAGCCACTGAAATAGAGCAGGAATTTGCCAACTATTGCGGACAATTTGTACTGCTTGACCTTCACCGAGGCAACGAGGCAAGTTTTCGGGTAAGCCGCCGCCTGTAATGTGTGCGAGTCCGTGAATACCGAAATTGGATTTGAGAGCCGCCAAAACTGGCTTCACATAAATCTGAGTAGGCGTGAGAAATACTTCAGCTAAAGTTAAATCCTGCGTATCAATTGAAATTTCTAACTTATCGCTCCAGTTATAGCCTTTGCTTTCGATAATCTTGCGAACAAGACTGTAGCCATTGCTATGTACACCTGAACTCGCTAAACCAATTACTGCATCGCCAATATTTACCTGCTTACCATTGAGCATTTCTGACTTTTCGGCGATCGCAACACAAAAGCCCGCCGCGTCATACTCGCCCACACCATAGAAACCTGGCATCTCCGCCGTTTCTCCACCGAGTAAAGCACAACCTGCCATCTGACAACCATCAGCAATGCCCTTAACCACTTCAGCGAGTTGATCGGGTTCGAGTTTGCCAGTGGCTAAATAATCTAAGAAAAATAAAGGCTCTGCGCCAGAGGTCAGCACATCATTTACGCACATCGCCACGAGATCGATGCCGATCGTGTCGTGTTTATTGGCTGCCTGAGCAATCTTTAGCTTTGTACCAACACCGTCTGTACCTGAAACGAGAACGGGTTGCCTATAACCTGTGGGCAATTCAAAGCAGCCACCAAAACCACCAAGATCGCCTAGTACACCTAGACGATGGGTTCTTGCTACAGAATCGCGAATTTTTTCAACGAAGGTACGACCTGCTTCGATGTCTACACCCGCTTGACGATAATCCAAAACCTCTAACTCCCAATCTGCTCAATTACAAGTTTAGCTTCGTGCAAAGCACGAAGCTAAAAAAACTTATTGCTTGCCCAATTCCTCAGCGCGACGGGTTGCAGCAAGCACGGCTTCTATCATAGCGGAACGTAAGCCCGCTTTTTCTAACTGAGCGATCGCAGCGATGGTTGTACCTGCGGGACTAGTGACTTGATCCTTTAACTGAGCAGGATGTAGCTTGGTTTCATTTAATAACTGGGCTGTGCCTAAAACTGTTTGGATGGCAAGTTGCATGGCGATCGCCCTTGGCAACCCCGCCGCCACACCACCATCTGCCATTGATTCGATCATAAGCGCAACGTAAGCGGGACCAGAACCAGACAAACCTGTTACGGCATTCATCAGCGACTCGGCAACTTCGACAACCGTACCGACCGCTCCAAAAATTTTTCGCACAGCATATAGCTGCGCTGTAGTTACTAATGCATTAGCTGCGATCGCGGTTACGCCCGCACCTACCTGCGCTGGTGTATTTGGCATGGCTCGGATAATCGACTTAGAGGGAAACATCGCCTCTAGTTGAGCCAAAGTGACACCAGCTAAAATTGAGACAATACAAGGTGCAGGAGCATTCGCAAGCCCTATTGCCGCCGCATTTAGCGATTGCGGCTTAACCGCCAACAGCATAATCTCTGCTTCGGCAGCCACCAAATTATTTGGCGTAACTTGCACGCCATACTTTTTTTCTAATAGAGCGCGACGCTCTGGCATCGGATCACTGACGCAGACATCGGATGGCATGTAAATGTTACTAGCGACAAGGCGAGACAAAATTGCCTCACCCATTACACCGCCACCGATAATACTGAGTTGAGCTTTCAATGATTCACCAATAACCTAGATCTTATTGAGCGAAACGGCTAACAGGTGCTTCAGATGCCCATGCTGGAGCAGGAGCTGCGGTAGGACGTACTACGCGAGGCTGAGACATTGGCGCTTCGTTCAATACTGAAGACTGTGATGAAACTTGAACACAGGAAGGTGCAAACAGGAAGATGCTATCGCCAATGCGTTCTTGATGACCATCAAGGGCATAAGTACCGCCAGCAACAAAGTCAACTGCACGTTGAGCTTGATCGGGGTCCATCATTGTCAAGTTGAGCACAACTGATTTGCGTTCACGCAATGCTTGGATTGCTTGAGGCATTTCTTCAAAGCTGCGAGGCTCCATCACCATTACTTGGGACAAACCATTTGCAGCGCCAGGCATACCAATTACATTGCTCATGTTTTCAGAAGTTGCTCTTAAAGCGGTGGGACGTTCACGGGTGCGGCGAGCTTGAGGCTCTTCAGGTTCTGGTGCGATCGCACCATTATCTTCTTGATAAATGTCTTGGTATTCACGGCCAGAAGCTTCATCGTACTCATATTCGTACTCTTGAGCTTCAGACAGACCAACAAAATCCTTAAGCTTAGTAAAAATTCCCATCGTAATTAACTCCTAGTGTTTGCTCCTCAGTTTTGGCTTGGAAACCGAAACATCATACTTCTAGACTAGATGAGGAGTGCAATCTAATAAAGCAGTCTTAAACAATGTAAAGAGTTGCTTTGTCTAGTTGTGCTAAGTTGCCTTTTCTGTCCAAAACAGTATTGACAAAATATTTACTCGCAGACTGTAACCGATAACAGGCAAAAAAGCTAGATATGGTTATTAATTTTTTTTAATACGACAAAACACGACTTCTATTTGACAAAGCCATGTAGTACATATGGCTTAACTGCTTAAGTAAACTAGTTACCTACGAAGAAATCCTTTTGATATTTAACAAGTTTTTAATAATTGTATAAACTTGTTTCCTATCAAGGACTCAGCAAAAATCAATCTGTTTTTGCTAAGAGCGTCTATGTGAGTCTAAATGATGATAATTGCACAATGTGACATCACGATAAAAACTTAGTTAGAAAGAGTCTTTACTAATGGTTTTTCGTATTAGAAATCACAAAAGACAAATCCCATAACATCAGAATGCATAGCAATCTCTTGAATGAATAATGATTTTGGAAGATCAGAATTTTTATCCGCAATTAAAGTGTTCTAGGATACAGAAATCACAGTAATTTATTGTTTTGCCATCAGTAAATTCAAATTAACGTTGTCAGGATTAGGGAAACCCTTAACGTAAATGAGAAAAAGCTATTTGGCTTAGAACGCTAAACTTATATCAGGTTTGTGCATATCTGGCAAGTAAAAAAAATAATCAGTGAGGCTAGCTTTGCTAGCCTCACTGATTATTTGGTGCAAAAATCTGGCTGCCAACGCGAATGAGCGAAGCACCTGCTTTGACCGCGATCGCATAGTCTGCCGACATCCCCATTGAAAGTTCTTGAATATTATGCCAACCCAGCGATCGCAGCTTTTCGGCTAAGTTAGCCACGCGATGAAATACTTCATAGGCTTGAGACTCGTCTAAACCCAATGGCAAGATCGTCATTAGTCCCACGATATTGAGATTTTGGAGCTTTTCTAGGCTTGGTAAATCAGCTAAGAGTTCTGATTCTGACCAGCCAGACTTACTGGGATCATCTGCCAACTTGACTTGCAGTAAAAGTTTTGGTGATTTATTCAGTTCAGGAATGAGGCGATCGCATTGCTCTGCAAGACTAAAACGATCAATGGAATGTATCCAGTCAAATTGGGCGATCGCGGCTCTAGCCTTATTACTTTGCAAAGAACCAATCATGTGCCAAGTGATATCGGTTAAATCCGCTAATTCTTCTTGCTTAATTTTTGCATCCTGTACCCGTGATTCCGCAAAGTCACGCACATCTGCGGCATAGGCAGCACGTATCGCCTCAGTAGTCGTATATTTGCTGACAGCTACGAGTTTTACCTGCGGCGGAATGTTGGCACGAATTTGATTTAGGCGATCGGCGATTATTTGACTGAGCGAATCAGGATTGACTTCAGACATGAAATGCAGTTGTCAAGTTTGGAGTGCGGATTTTGCTAAACTACTATAACCTGAATATTTCTTAATACTCTTTTCTCTAGAATTTCCCAATGCGTATCTCCCTTAATTGGCTCCGTGAACTTGTAGACTGCGATCTCTCGCCGCAAGAGCTAGATGAAAAACTAACGATGGCAGGCTTTGAAGTCGAGTCAATAGAAGATCGCAGGACATGGGCTGAGGGAGTGGTGGTTGGACATATCCTTACGGCTGAGCGTCACCCTAATGCTGATAAATTACAGGTATGTAAAGTAGATATAGGCGCTCCTGAGCCTTTACAAATCGTCTGTGGCGCGGCGAATGCTAGACAGGGTTTGTTTGTACCTGTAGCCACGATTGGCACTTATTTGCCAACAGTTGATCTGAAATTGCGTCCCACTAAGTTACGTGGCGAACGTTCTGAGGGAATGATTTGTTCACTTGCAGAAATTGGGCTAGCTAAAGAATCAAGCGGTATCCATGAATTTCCTGAAGGCGTGACCGTTGGGTCAGATGTGCGTCCATTGCTCGGACTTGATGACGCGATCCTTGATGTGACTTCAACAGCTAACCGTGCTGATGCCTTGAGCATGGTGGGAATTGCTCGTGAAGTTGCGGCGCTACTCGGCAAAGAAGTGCGATTACCCTTAGCAACTACAGATGCTCAGCCAAAAGCCGCGAATTGGGTAACGGTAGAAGATTCTAAGTCCTGTCCTGCCTATATTGGGACATTGATTAAAGGCGTAAAAGTTGCACCTTCACCCGAATGGTTGAAACGCCGTGTTGAAGCCGCAGGAATGCGCTCTATTAACAATATCGTCGATATTACCAACTACATTTTGCTGGAATGGGGACAGCCTCTCCATGCCTTTGATGCGGATACTTTGGCTGACGGGCTCAAGATTGGAGTGCGCTTTGCCAATGCCGATGAAACTATCAAAACTCTTGATAATGCCGATCGCAGTCTCACCGCACAAAATTTGTTGATCACATCAGGAGATAAACCGATCGCGATCGCAGGCGTGATGGGTGGTGCAGAAACTGAAGTTTCTGAAAAAACTATAAATATTGTTTTAGAAGCAGCTTTATTCACTCAAGTCACCACAAGGCGATCGGCTCGCGCTCAAGGGCTACGCACTGAGGCATCGGCTCGCTATGAACGCGGCGTTAATCAAGCTGCGATCGAATCTGCCTCGGCAAAAGCGGTGCAGATGATTATGGAGATGGCTGGTGGTGAAGTCGTAGAACAGAGCATCGTGGATGCACGTTCCAAGGAAGTTCGCGTGATTGATTTGCGCTTGACTAAGGTGTGGCAAGTCCTTGGTGAAGTCGATCGCGAAGATGAGGAAACATTAGCTTTACTTTCTGAAGCTGAAGTCGAACAAACTCTCAAAGTACTGTCCTTTGAGCTGGTAAAGAAACCGATCGAAGAAGGTAGCTATGCTACATGGAAAGTGACCGTGCCTCCCTATCGTTATGCCGACATTGAGCGCGAAATCGACTTAGTGGAAGAAATTGCGCGGATCTACGGCTACGATAAATTTGTGGAAACTTTACCTGCGCGAACTGAGTTTGGTTTCCTTTCCGCCGATCAAGAAGGTGGTCGGATGATTCGAGCCGCTTTACGTGCTGTCGGCTTGAATGAAGTAATGCATATGTCTTTATGCAGTCCTGCGGAGTCTCATCAGGTGAAAATCAATAATCCTGTAGCGATCGAATACGGGGCTTTGCGTGATGATTTACTCACTAATTTGATTGAGTCATGTGCTTTCAATATTAATCAAGGCAATGGAATCCTGAATGGATTTGAAATTGGTCGCGTGTTCTGGCTCGATGAAGCTGGCAGTGATGAAACCGATCGCATTGCAGGTATTTTCGGTGGTGACCCGACCGTTGGCACTTGGCAGCATGAATCCAAGCCCATGAATTTCTATGATGCCAAAGGCTTGCTAGATTCGGTCTTTCATAATCTCTGCGTATCAGTCGAGTATCAACCCGATCAAAAAGATACAAGATTGCACCCAGGACGAACTGCATCTCTATGGATCTCAGGTGAACGCCTCGGCACATTTGGTCAGTTACATCCACAGCTACGCGCTGAGAAAGAGCTCCCCGATGAAATTTATGCCTTCGAGCTAGATTTCTACACATTGCTTGATGCGATGATGAAAAAGTCGATTCCCACTTTCCATCCTTTTTCCACTTATCCTAGTAGCGATCGCGATATTGCTTTCTTCGCACCATTGAAGTTCACAGTTGCCGATATTCAACGATCTATTACCCATGTGGGCGGCGAGTTGCTAGATTCTGTAACTCTATTCGATCAATACATCGGCAAAGGTGTTCCTGAAGGTTCTCGCAGTCTAGCCTTTAGACTAGTCTACCGAGCTAGCGATCGCACTCTAACTGATGCCGATATTAATCCCATTCATCAGAAAGTCCGTGACTTACTTGAAGAGAAGTTCCAAGCAACATTGAGAAGTTAGTTTTTTGTTAAAACGATTGGCTTAAATCAAAGAGCAAGGGCAATTCATGAATTGCCCTTGCTCTTTGATTTTGTCTGTGGTCGATAAGACGTTGATCGCGATCGCTACGATATTGGGCGATCGCATCGGCTACCGTTTGATTGCTAAGAGGGTTTTTGAGTTCTAGGGTGATTATATGGTATGCCGTTAATGCTGAGTGTGACATCAAGAGATTTTTCATTTTTGGGGCTAAAATGAAGCTGTCGGGTGAGTCCTAAAATATTGGCGGCGTAACGGGATTCTAGCTCTGGGTTGAGTCCGTGGGCTGGTTTGAAAAAAGCAATGCGGAAGGTTTTGCCATAACATTTGGAGCCATGCCGTAGATTACTGAGTGAGCCATTGGTGTCCATTCATTATCCTTATGCGTCTAACCAACATCCTCACTTTTTTGACAGATAGACAATACAACTCAGATTGCATAATTATAGTTGTAATAATTTTTCAATCACAATCATGACGAACCCTCTCAAACGCACTCCTCTTTATGATCTCCATGTTGCTGCTGGTGCGCGGCTAGTGGAATTTGGAGGTTGGGAAATGCCCGTGCAATACAAAGGGCTGGTCGCCGAACATAATGCAGTGCGATCGCAGGTGGGGATGTTTGATGTGTCGCATATGGGCAAATTTGCGATCGCTGGCGAAGGCGTTCTCGAAGCTTTGAACAAACTTGTGCCATCGAACTTAGGGCGCTTAAAGGTTGGACAAGCGCTCTATACAGTTTTACTCAATGAGCAAGCAGGAATTATTGACGATGTGATTTTCTATCGTCATGAGCCAGATGGCGATCGCGAAAATTGGTCAGTAATCGTCAATGCCTCGACCACCGATAAAGACAAAGCATGGTTACAACAGCATTTAGGAGATCGCTTGATTGATAACTCGACTTCGCAGATCTTGATTGCCGTTCAGGGTAAAACTGCGATCGCCACGATCCAAGAGTTAGTAACAACGGATTTATTGAAATTACCGCGTTTGCGATTTGGGCATACCCACACCGATATTTTGGGGACACCCAGCTTTATTGCGCGGACAGGCTACACAGGCGAAGATGGCTGCGAAATCATGACTGATATCGAAACAGGTAAGGCGCTTTGGCAAAAGCTGCTTGATCTTGGGGTTGTACCTTGTGGCTTGGGGTGTCGTGATACTTTGCGTCTGGAAGCAGGAATGCATCTTTATGGTCAAGATATGAATGACACAATCACACCTTTTGAAGCTGATCTGATGTGGATCGTGCATCTCAAGGAGAAAGGTGATTTTATCGGACGTGAGGTTTTGGAAGAGCAGAAACAGAATGGAGTCACCCGCAAATTAATCGGTTTAGAATTAGAAGGTCGCAATATCGCTCGTCATGATTACCTAATTCGTTATGAAGGCGAAACTGTCGGGCTTGTCACCAGTGGCACAATGTCACCGACATTAGGCAAAGCGATCGCCTTTGGCTATGTCCCATCTGAATTAG
>JANNDZ010000156.1:0-5948 GCA_031378395.1 Pseudanabaena sp. OTE_75_metabat_487_sub | reverse complement strand
AAATTATATGCCTGTTGACGAAAGTCCTGTAGTTTATCAATAATCATGACTGTAGATATGCTTTTTCTTTTTCATCTACTTTAGGCAGTTTGTATCTCTTTTACTCTGCCTTTTTTTCCTTTTTTAGTCTAAACTCCAGTCTTATACCTTTGAAGAAAAACTGTGGGCTTTGAGAATAGCTGCTACTAAAAAAGCATAGGAAATTCCGCCCACTATTGCCAAAAGCCAAAAACTTACTAATGCACTTGTATTCCAAAGCGCATGAAGCAAAGCCGAACTGAGATATCCAATCGTGAGAATTTGCCAACGGCGAGAAGGCTTCATAATACTCAAACCGATAAAATAGCCGAAATAACCGCTATAAGCCATATGTCCTGCCACTGAGCCAAGTACACGAGGAATCAATAATTGCAATCCTGTAAGCTCGGCAATTTCCGCACTACCTGCTTGACTGCTAATACTTTGGACAATACTCGGTACATATAGCCCCAGAGTTTCCGTCAGCGTAAAACCCACCGCCGAAGCCGCACCAATCAAAATCCCATCCAATGGCTCACTAATACCAAAACGCGATCGCCACTTATTTCCCAATCGCAAACCCATAAACCAGAGCGCAAATACTGGCAAAGCCTTGAGTAACTCCTCCATTAAGCCCGCCCCAAAAAACATCGCAATCAATACACTGATAAAGCTAACCTGTCCCGTCGGTGCAGTACCAGGTAAAACCTTATAAAAGAACCATAGAAAAAGATTCAAAATTGGACTTCTGAGAATCGCAGCTGTAAATACTGCTGCGCCTAAAATCACCCACCAAGGCTTATTCTTTCCACAAAGTTGATAGACAAAATAATAGGCTGCAAGGCTGATATATAACGAAATTGTTAGATTAAATAATTGTGGTTGCCCTAAAAAAGCAAACATCATCACCACAAAACCCACGGTTAAAATTCCTGGGAGTAGATAGGCTTTTTTCCAAAGATCATTACCCCTTGAGAAAATTGGTAATAGCTTTGTCAGTGTGATGCTTGTAATCTGCGATCGCGGACGCAGCCTATAATTAGTTTCTAAAGTTTTTTCTGGGCTAGTCTCTAATTCAAAAACAAATTGGGGACCATCTTTAGTTAACTGAATCCGATCGCCATGCTTAAGCAGATAGCAACTATATAAACGGCGATCATTGATAAACGTGCCATTGGCGCTGTCAAGATCACAAATTTCCCAACCCTCAAACTTTTGTCTCACAAAGATTGGACGAATCTCGGCATGACGACGGGACACTGAGCCATACATATTAATATCGATCGCCACTTCACAAATAGGATCGCGTCCCAAAGTAATTGGCCGATCGGCTAAAGTCGCCACAATTTCACTGCGATCATGATTTTGGTGATCGACAGAAATTTGCTTGAGAAAAGCTACAGAAGTAAGGCGATCATACATAGATTAATTATAAGTAGCTAAGCAAAATTAAAAACCAAAAACTAAAAACGGTACCGCCCGCGCAGCGGGCGGTACAGTTTTTGGCTTTTGGTTGCGCTATACCAAAATTCTTTCTATATCTAAATTTGAGGCGGCTTGAGCCAATTGTACAATATTACTCAAATCACTCACATAGGGCAGAATCCCCAAAACAGGAATAGAAGCAAGTCGCGAAATCATTTGCGGTGGTGCAAGTTCCTCGATCTCTTCGGTCGTATAAACTTGAGAACAGCTCAGCACAATTCCTCTTAGCTTCACCTTTTGCATATTTGCCAAGGCAGCATTTGCGATCGCTTGAGAGATGGCTCCCAAACGCACAGGTACAACTAAAATTGCCTCCAAAGCCCAATCTCGCGCCAAATCCGCCACGATATACTCATCTGTAATCGGTGATCCCAATCCGCCCATCGATTCCACCAGCAAACATTCTTTTTGTTCTTGCAGCTTTTGGAACTGTTGCCAAATCAAAGCCAAATCAATCGTTTTCCCTTCTTTATAAGCGGCGATCGCAGGTGCGATCGGCGTTGCAAAATACAAAGGAGTAATTTCTGCAAGGGTTTGAGAAAGATTAAAAGTCTGATTATAAAACTCGCGATCGCCTTCTCCCGATTGCAAAGGTTTATAAATACCTAGAGATGTACTAGGAGTGTTTGGGGATGCATTGCGATCGCGATAGGTCAACCAATAAGCCGCCAAAGCTGCCGTCAAAACAGTCTTGCCCACACCCGTATCACTACCAACAATCAATAGAGGTTTTATCATTATGTACTCGGTAAAATCTTGCTAAGTTCTATTTGTAATTCTGGAAAAGTCGGCAAGGCGATCATCTGTTACTCTTCAAATAATCTCCGCATCAGATCATCTTTTGTGAGACTAATATGATTAGCTACATCAGCTAATATTGCCGATAGAGTTCCAACTCTCAATGGATTATGGGAAGGAATAGTAACGCTATGTTCACCATTTTGCTTAGTGGTTAAACGTATATGACTACCTGTTTGACGAACGATCTCATAGCCAAACTTATTCAACAATTTTGTTAACTCTACTCCTGAAATATCGCGCGGCATTCTCATACGGCAATAACTTCTTCGCGAATAAAGTGTAAGCGAATTATTCTCGGCAAAACAGCTTCATCAAAATGACATCGAACAGCATCGCGAATCATCTCATATAGCTCATCTAAAGAATCAGCTTCCGTAAAAATAGACGCACCTAAAGCACGAGCAATGAAGCCACCTTCATCTGCATCTTCGATAATAAACATGATTTCATTCATTCAATTAACCTGCCTTGCCTGATTACCCATCGTAGCCTAAGCCACTTATGGAAGTTATATATTGTCATAGGAAGGTGGAATTACCTCCTTCCTATCTAGCCTAAACAGCGCAACGATTCTAGCATTCCCTTTGCCTTATTCAAGGTTTCTTGATATTCCTTCTCAGGATCAGAATCTGCGACCACACCAGCACCCGCCTGAACACTAGCAGTTCCATCCTTCGTTACCATTGTCCGAATTGTGATTGCTGTATTCAGCTGACCTTCAAAATCATAATAGCCATAGGCTCCTGCATAGGTTCCTCGGCGATCGCCTTCCAAGTTGTGAATAATATCCATCGCTCGAATCTTTGGCGCACCACTCACTGTCCCCGCAGGGAAACATGCCTGAAGTAAATCCCAAGCTGTCTTTTCTGGACGAATCTCACCGACGACATTGCTGACAATGTGCATCACATGAGAGTAAAGCTCAATGGACATCAACTCATCAACTTTTACCGTGCCACTTTTACAAACACGACCAAGATCGTTTCTGCCTAGATCCACCAACATCACATGCTCAGCAACTTCCTTCGGATCAGCTAGCAAATCCTTCGCAAGTTCAGCATCTTCCGCAGGTGTTGCACCTCTAGGTCTTGTCCCTGCGATCGGGCGTAAAACTGTGCGTGAGATTCCATCGATTACTTCAGCTTTGACCATGATTTCAGGACTAGAACCAATTAGCTGCCAATCTTTAAAGTTAAAAAATGCCATATAAGGCGAGGGATTGACCACGCGCAAAGAGCGATACAGACTAAATGGCTCACCCTTAAACTCTGTTGTTAGTCGTTGCGAAAGTACGACTTGAAAAACATCTCCAGCCTTAATATGCTCTTTGCCCTGTTCTACGGCTTTACAGAATTTCTCGCGAGTGACATTGCTCGTATAACTCACAGGTGGCTGTAAGCGCGGATTTGTCCAAGTAATCGCTGTTTTCTGACGATCAAGGGGCGATCGCAGTTTATCTACCAACACCGTCAAGCGATCGCAAGCCGATTTATAAGCAGTTTCAGGAGACTCACCGTTACTCAAGTCCGCATAGGCGATCGCCCAAATCTTGCGCTTGACTTGATCGAAGACTAGTAAGCTATCCACCTGCATCCAGACACCGTCAGGCGTATCGCCTTCATGGCAAGGATAAACAGGTACTTTCGGCTCGATCCAATTAATTAATTCATAGCCCCAATAACCAAATAGCCCTCCCAAACTCGGTGGCAATTCTGGTAAATGCACAGGTTTAATCGACGCAAGGCAATTATTTAAATGCTGAAAAGGATTGCCCTCAAACTCTTTCACCTTGCCATCACGAAATGTCTGCGTAGTGCGATCGCCTCTTGCTTCTAATACCCATAGAGGATCGCAGCCCAGTAAACTATAGCGCCCAAGTCTTTCGCCGCCCTCGACTGACTCTAATAAAAAGCTATAGGGCTGACCTTGACATACCCGATACCAAGCCGACACAGGTGTATCAAGATCCGCAACCAGTTCCATATACACAGGTACAAAGTTGCCCTGCTTAGCAAGTTCAATAAAGTCAGAATACTCAGGGAAAATCATGCGATCGGAATTTTAAAATAAATTGCTGCAACTAAATTAAGATTTTATCGCGGTTTTCAGCAAAGCTGCTCAAAACTCAAAATATGAGGCGACGCAAAGTGCCTCTTCTAGTCTAAAAAAGAAGGCTCGCTAAGCGAGCCTTCTTTTTACCAAAAAATAAAATGGCGTAGCCATTTTGTGTTTGAAAAACCTTAATGGTTTTGATTCTCAATTCACAAAAGTGCGATCACACTATTGTGAATTGGCGTTACTTGCTTAAACTTGGTGCAGCCTGAGCCTGTAGACTTGCCAAACGTTTGTTATCACGCTTATTGGCTAAGACAGGTACAGCTTCACGCAAAGTTGCAGCTAGTTTAGTTGTGGTCGCATCATAGATTTGCGTAACGATTTTGGGATAGAAACCAATTCCGATAATGGGAACCAATAGGCAAGCGATGATAAACACTTCACGAGGTTCAGCATCTACAAGATCCTGATGTGATGTGAGTTCTGTATTTTCTTTACCGTAGAAAATTTCACGCAACATCGAGAGCAAATAGACGGGAGTCAAAATTACACCTACTGCCATTAGCAAAAGGGCAATAACTTTAAATGTGCCGCTATAAGCATCGCTGGTGGCAAAACCGACAAAAATCATCACTTCAGCCACAAAACCACTCATTCCTGGTAAAGCTAAAGATGCGAGGGAACAGGTGGTAAACATCGCAAAGATTTTCGGCATCTGCTGACCAACGCCGCCCATCTCATCAAGGATCAAAGTATGGGTGCGATCGTAGGTTGCGCCGACTAGGAAGAATAGACTTGCGCCAATTAATCCGTGGGAGATCATCTGCAACATTGCGCCGCTAGTACCGAGATCGGTGAATGAGGCTAAACCGATCAAGACAAATCCCATGTGTGAGATCGATGAATAGGCGATTTTGCGTTTGAGGCTGCGCTGCGCAAAAGAGGTAAGCGCGGCGTAAATAATATTTACAATCCCCAAAATTACTAATATCGGGGCAAAGTAAGCATGAGCTTCAGGTAACATTCCTGCATTCATCCGCATCAAGGCATAACCACCCATTTTTAGAAGGATACCTGCAAGAAGCATATGCACTGGGGCAGTTGCTTCACCATGGGCATCAGGAAGCCATGTATGCAATGGGAAGATCGGCAGCTTGACTCCATAGGAAATCAAAAATGCACCGTAGGCTAGCAATTGGAAGGTTAGGGGATAGTCTTTATTGGCAAGAGCGGTCATATCAAAGGTGACAGTATCACCATAGAATGCCATGGCAAGCCCAGCGACAAGGATAAACAGCGAACCGATCGCTGTGTAAAGAATAAACTTCGTAGCGGCATATAGTCGCTTATAGCCTCCCCAGATCGATAGCAGTAGGTAGACAGGGATTAGCTCTAATTCCCATGTTAGGAAAAACAGCAACATGTCCTGTACCGCGAATACGGCGATTTGTGCGCCATACATCGATAGCAACAAAAAGTAAAATAAGCGAGGCTTCAGGGTGACGGGCCAGGATGCCAAGATTGCTAATGTGGTGATAAATCCAGTCAGCAA
The DNA here is from genome assembly GCA_031378395.1 of Pseudanabaena sp. OTE_75_metabat_487_sub. Classification (GTDB taxonomy): domain Bacteria; phylum Cyanobacteriota; class Cyanobacteriia; order Pseudanabaenales; family Pseudanabaenaceae; genus Pseudanabaena. The sequence goes on along the minus strand of JANNDZ010000156.1, from coordinate 37 downwards.
GACCAAAGGCATCGAGAGTCCATCAACGCCTACTGAC
>JANNDZ010000153.1:0-2478 GCA_031378395.1 Pseudanabaena sp. OTE_75_metabat_487_sub | reverse complement strand
AAATTATATGCCTGTTGACGAAAGTCCTGTAGTTTATCAATAATCATGACTGTAGATGTGCTTTTTCTTTTTCATCTACTTTAGGCAGTTTGTATCTCTTTTACTCTGCCTTTTTTTCCTTTTTTAGTCTAAACTCCAGTAAAGGTAATAAAGGGAATAGAAGTAAATAAGCATGAATATTCCAGTAATAGAGAGCTGTAGAAAATAGCGAAATTACCATCAATAAACCTGTGGGAATTATAAATGTCCACAGCGCAACTCTTTTGTAGATTCCTTTTGCATTACGAAAACCTTGCCAAAGTAACCATGCTACGAATGGCGAAAGCATTAATAATGAAATCCCGATAAAGCCCAATGGTTCTAACAATCGCATGATTAATGTGCCACTATCGACACTGCGATTTGCATAGAAACGGAATGACAAAAAATTATTGCTGTAGTTCCAATACAATACTGGCAGAAAAGCGATCGCACCAATACCAACACATAGCCATAATCGTATATCTCGAAATAATTTTCTTGATTGAGAATCTGTAGCGATCGCAGTCAGTAAACCCAAAGTCATAAACAGCGAATTATATTTTGTGATATGAGCTAAAGAGAGCGCGATCGCACTGCCATATAGTCGCCAGCTTGTTCCCTTTCCATTTGCTAAATATTCATCCAAAAAGCGAATGCAAAGATAAGCACCAACGAGACTAAGAGCGATCGCCAAATGATCATGCCATGCTAAAGAAAGCATAACGCTATATAGAGGTGAACAAAGGATTGCAAGAATCACCCACCAGATATAGCGCCTTGCAAGATCTCCATAGAGATATTTGAGAATGCAGTAATAGGTATAGAAAAAGATGCCATTAGTAATGAGATTTAGCGATCGCAACGTGAACAGAGACTTACCAAACCATGCGATTATCCATCCCTGTAGCCATGATTGCAACGGAGGATGGTCGTAATAAGAGAAGTCTAAATGTTGTCCCCACAACCAATAGTAAGCTTCATCAGGATTTGGCGGTGCAAATAGCCAAAAGATGCCTCGCAAAAGGATCAACAACAGCAAGAATAGGGATAGATATGAACTCATTAGTATTCAACTACAATGCTCTGTGCTGAAACCAAACCCAAGATTTTATTGAGAATGCTACAAAGCAGCATTCTCAATAAAATCTTGGGTTTGGTTTATTTGATAAATTTTGCGTCAAGGGGAGGGCGATCGCGCTTAGCTTGATTAGAACTTTTAGATTTCAGGTTGCGAGGATTACCATAGGGAACAGTGTCAGGATCATCATTTTCGTACTCATCATCATCATCTTCTTCATACTCTTCTTCTTCCTCATCCTCAACAAACTCTTCCTTTGTCTGAAACTTTTCAGCTTTGACCTGTTCTTTCGTATCTTTGCCAGATCCAGACGCAATCACGGCTCGACGAATTAAGAAATTTTGTCGCCAAGAGGCGATCGCATTAATCACAAACGCCAGAATCCCACCACCCACAAAAGCCACCAACATGGCAACACTCAAGGGAGTCTCGACCGTCTTTTGACCTAAAAAGAAAATCTGCACCGCAGGTTGCAAATTTTGAACAAAAACAGCCGCTAGTAAGGTAATTGCAAGCCCTAAGCTCACAAGCTGCACGATCGCGATCGTACCCGATGGTTTCTTGTTAGCAGCATTTGCAGTTTGTGAAAAACGCGATCGGTTCATGGCTCCATATCTCCTGCAACAGTATTTGAAGGCATTCTACCCTGCCAACGTTGGATTAAATCTGCATCAATATCTAGTTGATCCAGCGCTCTTGCGATTACAAAGTCTACCAAATCCTCAATCGTTTTCGGGTTGTGATACCAAGCAGGAATCGCTGGCACGATTCTTGCTCCTGCCTCCGCTAAAGTGGTGAGATTTCGCAAATGGATCAAGCTTAAGGGCGTTTCACGAGGAACGATTACTAATCGCCGACCTTCCTTAAGATGTACATCGGCAGCACGTTCTAATAGATCTGAGCTTAGTCCATGAGCAATTTTAGCTACGGTAGCCATACTGCAAGGAATCACCAACATTCCCAATGTCCGAAATGAGCCACTAGCGATCGTTGCTCCCACATCGGCAAATTGATGACAAATCAACTTACCATCACTAGTTTCACTGCGATCGCGCCAAAACTGTTCTTGCGATCGCAAATTACTCGGCATCACAATATTATTTTCTGATTGCCAAACCATCATCGCTGCCTTAGAAGCGACCAGATCGACGTTGTAATGATTATTTAATAAAAATTTGAGCGATCGCACAGCATAAATCATGCCTGATGCCCCAGAAACCCCTAATACAATCGCTTTTTTATTTTGCATTCAATATCTAAATTCAGCATTTCATTGAGCACAGTATAGCTTCTAAGCTCAAAAGATGAGAGGCAATGCTTTGCGCAGCCTCTCATCTTTTGGTTTTATACCAATTCACGAAAGTGTGACCACACTTTTG
>JANNDZ010000143.1:0-4763 GCA_031378395.1 Pseudanabaena sp. OTE_75_metabat_487_sub | reverse complement strand
CTTATATTTATTGTAGTTTTTTTGGGGCGCGATGAATTTTAAAACCCAGAAAGTAGAAGGGGGCGCAAAGCGCCCCCTGCTACTTTCTGGGTTTTATATGATTAAGATTAAGCAGCTACAGCAAATGCATCTTGAGAATTTCTATGTGATTCTTTAGTAATTGTAATATTTTGTTTCATATCTATATCTGTAGCGATCGCCAATTGATAGCAAGGAATAGTATCGCTCTGAATTAAACCCGACATTACCCCCTCGCACACTTCTAACAAATCATCAGCAGATGTACAGAACTGAATACATTGATTCGGTAGCACGACTCTCTCAAAAAAAGCAACATTAGTTTGAGATATACGAATAATTTGCATTATTTTGCTTTCATTGCGATAAATGCAAGTTAGTTGATTAAGCTGATTTTCTAAGTTGATAGGATTGATCTTGCGTGATTGAATATTAAACATTTTCTTAAAACCTGTTAGCAACTACTAACTTTGCCAATTCATGATCCCAGATTACGAGATAGTCCCATGACTAGCAGTGACCTAGCGCACATATTCCAAGTTTCTTAAGCTTTGGGAGCGCTTTTTCATCTGAATAAAAAACGAAGCTTTTTACTCAGTTAGTAATTTTTTGCGATCGCTTGACCATGAACTTAGTCAGATCTACGAAAGTATCCCGACGCAAATAAGGATAATCTCCTACCCACAAATTGTATTGAGGAATGTAAGCATCAGAGGTGATCCGACTAACCCTTCCAAAGCGGCGATCATTAGAAAATAGCAACATATACACTGTTTGCTCAGGTCTAATCCGTTTAAGTTCTCGCTTCATCGGTAATCGCAAAGTTGTTACAAACTCTGTGTCATCCCCAAGCTCAATATTTAAAAAACTTTCTGCGTCATAGCTAACATCCATACGCCCTCGCGAGTCTACTTTTTCAGCACGAGCTAGCACTTCTTGAGAGACATACACATCCAATACTTCAGCCTGCCAAAATCCGCAGTAGGCAAAGCGCCGCAACTTGGCATTACGAAAGCTTGCTAAGGCAATTGGCTCTAACATCCAATACAGTCCGCCCAATGCTGCACATACAAACATGATTAAGGCGGCAAAACTGCTGGGATTATTTTCGTGGACACGGTTATAGAGAATTGTGAACACAATCACACAAGCGATCGAAATAGCTATACGACGAAATACACTCTGTCCATCGCCCCAGTAGTATTGATACTGCTCTGAGGTGGGTACAGCAGGAATAAGCTCATCAAAATTTTTGCGCTTGAGTGGGGTAATCATAGGGATATTTTAGCTAATAACGCAGCACCATAAGCCGCTTCGGTTTGAATAGCTTGTTGCATTGGGATCTGTAAATAACGATCGCGTATTTTTGTCCATGTCTGATTTTTCGCCCCACATCCTGCGGTATAAATTTGTTGCATCGGTGAGGCTCCTAATTCTTGCAAAAGTTTATAGCCATCTGCCTCAATTCTTGCCATACTTTCCAGCAATCCATGCAAAAACTCGACGAGATCATCAGGACGTGGGCTTAATCTTGGTAAGAGATTGGGATTATTGATCGGAAAGCGATCGCCTTTTTTGGGCAAGGGATAATAGTCTAGGGAACTAGAAATACTCGAATCAATGCGATCGCTTAACTCTTGTAACTGCTGATCTGTAAAAAATTGTCGCAATACTGCACCGCCAACATTTGAAGCCCCACCTACTAACCATAAACACCCGAAATCAGGATGCTCAAACCGATGGCTATAAATACCGTAACGCGCATCATTGATCTGGCGATCGCTTAAAACTTTCAGTACCATCGTCGAGCCAAGCGAAGTAACGGCTGTACCGATCTCTGGTTTCGTTGTGCCAACACTAGCTAAAAAAGCCGCATTACTATCAGTCGTTCCTGCACCGATCTCACAATCAAGGGGCAAATTTAATTTTGAGGCAATCACTTCCTGAATTATTCCTATAGTTTTACTAGGCGCAAATACTTCAGGTAAAGTTACCGCAGGATTTCGTGAAGCCCAATCTTTTAGCCAATCAGGATAGTTTAAAAGCAAGGGCTCGTAACCTAATTTCAGAGCATTGTGATAATCACTCACGCCCAATTTGCCATGTAGCAGATAACCCAGCCAATCAGCTTGATGCATTAAATACAAACTTGAGAATGAAGGGCTGCGCCCTTCATTCTCAAGAAATAAAACTAATTTGGCGAAACTGGAAGTTGCGCTACAAACTGAATGTTGTGGCGGCGCAATTTTTTTCACTTGCTCTAAAACTTCTTGACTACAAGCATCGCTATAGATCATGGGTGGCGCGATCGCTTTGCCATCGCGATCGCACATTAAAACCGTTGCGGAAGTACCATCAATGACTATTTTTTTCGTAGTTTGTCTAATTTGCTTTGGCAGCCTAGCAATTACTTCATAAAGTGCCGCTTGCCATGTTTCGCAATCACGAATGTCATATTCAATACGAGAGATCGCCACAATTTCGCCATCTACATTAATAGCGATTGCCCTTACGCCCGAAGTCCCAAAGTCAATCCCCACAAAGTAGTTCATAAATTCCTTATAGAGAATAGGAGCGACGCAAAGCGTCGCTCCTATTCTCTGAGTTTTACTAAGATTTATTTAAAGGAATATGTTTTTCTAAACAAGTTTTTAGCATTTGTGGATCAAATAAAACTGGTAAGAAATGAATGCTTTTAACTTCTTTAAAATAAAACAAAATCGGAAATCCAAACCAAAACACTTTCCAATCTTGCCACTCTTGATAGGGAAAAGTACGGAATTTTTCTTGCGATCGATAAACGTCTAAATCTGTTGCGGTAAATACTAATCGAATCGTAGCCGTTTGATAAACTAAAAGTAATCCAAAAATTGCAACTACACCCGCAGCAATCGGTTGAACCAATATAAGTGGCAATCCTGCCAATACAATTGCAACGGATACTGCATAGCTTGGACTTAATTCTGTAGCCTGTGATGCAATATTTGGGTCAACAAAAGGGTTTGAAGTAGTCATAATGATTTAAATTATTGATTTCTATCTATAGATATACATTTAATTTTAAATCTATGGCTAACTTATTGGAATGATAGGATGAATATTAACAAGTTAATTGTGTGCTTTAGTTTAGTTCGCTCTTCACTAATCGCTACATTATCTTTCCCCCTGTAATCTCTATATAAGCTTAGGAAATGTCTATGAACTTATCCTCAACAGCGAATGACTTGGATCTCCCTTTGCATGAAGCCGCTAAAGATCCTAAAGTCTGGAGTCATCTCAAACAAGCGATCGCAACCAGTTCAGGATTTGACAAATGGCAGCGTTCTCGAAACGGTGACCCCAAAGGCGATCCCAAAGATGTTGTCGCAGTACAAGAAAGCGTTCTTGATGATCTCGTGCGTAGCTACTTACGTGAGACACTAGAAACGTTAGCGTATTAATTGCGAGATTTTCTTGTGAGCGAAACATTAGAAACTCAGTTTGAATCCTTAAGAGAGCAACTAGCTACAGATGATATGGGTATTCGGATGAAAGCCCTTCATGCTAGTCGCTCTCTTTCCATATCTGAAAGATTTGATTTACTTATAATCGCGGCGATCGATCCCTATGCTCGTATTCGCTATGATGCAGTTAGTCAACTTGGCACAGTCGGCACTGTTAATTTAGAAAAATCCTTAGAAATTTTAAGCGATCGCCTATCAATCGATCCTGAAATTGATGTCCGTGCGGCGGCAGCAGCGTCACTTGGTTCACTACAACTAACCCAATCATTTGATCTACTAAAAACCGCCTACGAGTCCACCAACGACTGGATGTTTCAATTTAGTATCATCGCTGCGATCGGTGAGCTAGGCGATCCTCAAGGGTTTGAGCTACTTGCTGAGGCATTGCAAAGCCCTAATGAACTCGTTAAAATCGCTGCGATCGGATCGCTTGGCGATCTTGGTAATCCCGCATCGGTGTCACTCTTGTTACCTCTGATCGAAGATCCCGATTGGCAAATCCGACATCGAGTTGCACAGTCGCTAGTTCAGCTTGGTGGCACTGAAGCTAAAGTTGCTTTAGAAAAGCTTGCCAATGATCCAATGCCCCAAGTCGCTGAAGCAACGCGATCGTTTTTAGCATCAAGCGAAAAAGTCTGAATCACGGATTAGACGGATTTAGTGATGACACAGATTTTTTGTGTAGTAGGCAGTTTATAGCTATAAACTGCCAAATTGTCATCAGCTTAAACTAATAGGGCGTTCCAATACATCTTCAATAGAGTATGGACAATCGACTGGAAATTCTAAATCTGTTTCTTTTTGTGCATTTAAACTGGCTACCACATAAGTTTCGTCTAACCACTCATCAGTTAGATACCGCTTTAGGCTTGGGCTATCTTTCAAATAACGTTTTATATGAAGGCGTTCGCGCTGAATAATTATTTGCCAACTCCTTGATCGCAGATGTGCTTGATAATCCCACTTGAGTAAATGATGCACAATTAATCGCACACTACTCAATAAGCGATCGCGTTCTCGCTTAGACAAATCGCGTACCTCTTCTACCAAATTATCGATATCCAATTCAGCAAAACGACCTGCAGACAACAAATCAGCCATCTGTTCAGCCCAGAGTCCATAATCCTGATCGTATTGCACAGTCATCGTTGCAACCCCAACAAAAACTAATGATAATCACTCTATATTACTAAGTAGCTAGGCATAAGCTTCTAGGTTTTTTATTTATTTATGCCTAGCTAC
>JANNDZ010000133.1:0-3501 GCA_031378395.1 Pseudanabaena sp. OTE_75_metabat_487_sub | reverse complement strand
GTAGGGGCAATTCATGAATTGCCCCTACATTTTTGTGCCGCACTCAAACGAAAGCAAAAAATGGTAAGAATCGCTTTGCGGTTCTTACCATTTTTTGCCATTTGCACCATGATCGTACGGCGCAAATGGGGTTATCGAACTCTTGCCATATTAGGGATTTAAGGAAATAGCTATCTTCTGATTTTCCTCGTTGGGTGATTGTAAGTTAGGTAGTGGAATCGCTTGAGGATTATCAGCGATCGCAGGAATATCATTCTTGGTCGGTAAGGTCATTTCCGTAGAAGGATACAGCCACCACGCAAACAACCTTGTCATCTGGGGCATCAGCAGATAGGTCATCGTTGGCACTGCGATCGCGGTCACGAATGCTACTCTTAACGCTAAAGGCAACATTCCCAAAAACTGCTGAAAAACCGCAGAAATCATTGTAATCAACGGGAACACAGCCAGCCAAGTTACCAAAGCCATCTTATAGCGAGGCGGTGGTGCGATCGCGGGTTTCCCTGGTAGCGTAAACCAAGTTTCTAAACCAGTTAACACCTGAATCTGTGGTGGACTCACTGTGAGAGGCTCTGCGATCGCAAACCAGTACTGACGCTCTGCCGAGGCTTCCCAATTGCGTAAATTGCTTAAGCGATCGAACTTAAAAATGATGCGATATTCTGGATCGTCGGCATTAACTGGACGAAATACATTGCTGCCCAGATAGCCAGAAAATTGTCCACAAGCATTGGTAACTCCAGCCAAAAAAGCTTCAAATTCATCTTTGCATTCTGGCTTGACTCGTCTAGCGATCGTTACCGTTACAGAAGGGTCATTAAGTTTTGGCTGAGTTTCCGACAGACAGTTTCAATTGGGTTGAGCGTTTAGCCTGTAGTTGAATGCAACGATGCTGCAAAAATCCTATAACAATTTTCAATCAATCGAACCACAACAAAAATTTAAAAAGTGTTGCTTTGCAACACTTTTTAAATTTTTATTGTTTCGGGTTGAAGCGCAAAGCGCTGTAATTTTTCTAGGACTTCAATTTCAATTGTTCTATATTCCACAATGCTCCCGTCACGCCAGTACTACCAGCTAATGCTAGGGGTTGAGCATTCTCTACGCGATCGCGTACAGCAACCAAATACAGAGGCATCGTTAAATGGATTAGTGGTAATTGTTCCTGAACTAATTGTTGATATTCGGCATAGATAGCCTTGCGCTTAGTTTCATCTAGCTCCTGTGCACCTTGGATCATTAAGGAATGAATTTTCTTTTCCCAGTCAGCAACTTCACGCCCTGGGAAAGGTTGTTCGTCGCCAACTGGTCCCTTGTTAAACATATGGGAATCACCATCAGTTGCCCAAAGATTAATCGCGCTATTTGGTTCAGCACCTCCAGTAAAGCCAAGAATTGTCGCATCCCATTGCTTTGAGTTGTCGAGCTTATCGGAGATAATCCGAAAATCAACGGGAGTGAAGTCAATCTTCATGCCAATTTTTTCTAAATCGCTCTTAATTTGTGCTCCCATCGCAACTCTCCCACCCGCAGGAGCAAGCAACGTAAAGCGCACTAGATTACCTTGAGCATCCAGAAGTTGTTGTTCAGAATTATATTTATATCCTGCTTGCAAAAGAATCTCTTTTGACTTTTCAGGCTGATAATCGTAAACCTTGAGTCCTTTTTCGGGAGGGAAGAAATAGGGGCTAGGGATAGAAACTGGTGAATTTTGGGTTTGGGCTAAGCCTCGCGACAGGTTGGTAATTATCGCTTCGCGATTGATGGCATAGGCGACAGCGCGACGGAAGATAACATCATTAAACCATTTTGATTTTTTGGGATCAACAAAGGATTCATTGGTTTTAGGATTTTTGCCCTTATTGAGGTTGAACATAATGAAAGCCTGACCTGTGGCGGGGCCAGCATTATAGATTTTGTAGCGATCGCGCTGTTCAAAACGCTTTAGCAGTTGATAGTCTTCGCCGCGTAAGCGATACATATCGAGGTCTTGCGATCTAAAGCGCAGCAGGGCAGTATCTGGGGATTCCACAATCTGCATGACAAATTGTTGGATATAGGGAAATCCCTTTTTCCAGTAATAGGGATTGGGTTTATAGATGATGCGTTCAGAAGGTCGATATTCTTGGATTACATAGGGCCCATTGCCAACTAGCTGATTGACAGGTGTCGTAAGAGTCCATGTTTCTAAAAACTTTAATTTTTGATTAGGAACCTTAGGATCTTCCTTGAGGGTCGGTTCAAAAATATGCTTAGGTAAAATACTAATCCCGCCGATGGTGCGTAAAGCAGGTGCAAAGGGTTCGCTCAGAAAGAAGGAAATACGGCGATCGTCGAGCTTCTCAACTTTGGGAAGAGTTTGTGATTGTCCAATTCGCAGGACATCACGAGTACCAGTGGGAATCTTCTCATTGAAGATCACATTTTGATAGGTAAATAAAACGTCATCAACAGTAAGGGGTTGACCATCTGACCATTTCAAATCAGGACGCATCGTAAAAATTAATTGTTTGCCTTCCTGTTGAAATTCCCATTTTTCCGCTAGTTCAGGTTCAACCTCTTTGGTAAGTGGATTCTCAGTGATCATCCCAGTGAGTGTATAGCCGATCGCAATGCCACTATAAGCTTCCTGAATTAAGACAGGATTAAAAGTTTTGATGTCGCCATCAAGGGGAACTACTAAGCGATTCTTGATAGTTTCTGGTGCGATCGCACAACCCCAAAGCAGTAGCGAACACATGCCGATGAGCAACAGTAATACAACTGCTTTCCACTGTTTAACCTTAGTTCGTTTCTGCATATTTCTTTTCACGATCGCTCTTTTCCCTAAAAGATAAATTTTAAAATAAATACAATCAACAAGAGCTATTAGCTATTAGCTATTAGCTTTTTACTAATAAAACTACGGCGTGAACAGCGATCGCTTCTTTTTGCCCGATCGCATCCATGCCTTCGTTGGTGGTCGCCTTGACGCTGACACAATCAATCGGCAAATTCATGGCTTGAGCTAGGCGATCGCGCATTGCTTTGATGTGTGGCTTGAGTTTGGGTGCTTCGGCGATCACCATTGAGTCAATATTGTTGACGCGCCAACCCTGCGCTCCGATTAGTTCTTGTACTTGCTGCAATAGCATGATGCTATCGGCTCCTGCCCATTTAGGGTCTGTGGGTGGAAAATAATGTCCAATATCACCAAGGGCAAGCGCTCCTAGCATGGCATCCATGATCGCATGGGTCAGCACATCGGCATCGCTATGTCCTAGTAGCCCTTTTTCGTAAGGAATTTCGACACCACCAAGGATCAGCTTGCGATCGCTAACGAGTCGGTGCAGGTCATAACCATTGCCAATGCGGATATTCATAGATGAGTAGCTGAGTTTAACTATTCATAATATAAACCCAATTAGACTTACGCAGTAGCCCTGCACTCAAGTGCGGGCTAAAAGCTCAAACCTGTCGAAACGGTTTACCTAAAAGCTCAAGTCCACTTCAGTGGACTTG
>JANNDZ010000130.1:0-2250 GCA_031378395.1 Pseudanabaena sp. OTE_75_metabat_487_sub | reverse complement strand
GTAGGGGCAATTCATGAATTGCCCCTACCTTTCTTGTGCCACATTATTGATTAGCGCGTCACGCTGCAAATTTAGGCTGTGACTAGTTGTTCCGCTTGTTGAGTGAGACGCTCAAAGGTTTCACGCATCTTCAGACCCACGATAATTTGTAACAATCCAGTACCGTTATTAGAACCTGGATAATCGGGGTGTTTGCGTAATAGCTCAGTCAACTCACCGTAATACTTAGTATCTAGGCTGCTGAGATGACTTTCGATATAGACCATTTCATCAAGGCGATCGAATTGCCCGTCGATTTCCAAGATGCTGGCGGGTTGACCAAGCCAGCTATCTGGCCCCGAAAACAACTTAATGCCTGGATAGGAGCAGGTTAGCTTTGTACCACAGGGAATCCAAGAAATTGTGGAACCTTCATCAAATAAATAAGCTGGCTTCAGACCCTCAACACTGCTGCGTTGGACTAAGCGCACACGCAATACTTTACGCTCAGTGTCATTAGGAATAAGATTAGTCGGCAGAATCTGGATGACAACATCAGCATGGGCTTTTTGAGGATCAATATAAGCCTCAAAGTCTGGTCTACGAGATTCGATCGCTTGCATAACATCAGCAAGAGTATGACCACGCTCAGCCATATCACGCTGAATCTTCCACGCAATTTTGACTTCATCACTAAGGTCGAGGTAAATACTGAAATCTAGCAGTCCACGCACCCGCTCGTCATAAATTGGATGCAAGCCCTCAATCACAATTACTTTATTAGGCTCTACCAATTCGGGAGGATCAAGTAAACCTGTCTCATGGTTGTAGATCGGTTTCATGATCGACTTGCCTTCTTTAAGGGCTTTGACTTGCTCATACATCAGGTCAAAATTATTGGCACGAGGATCAAGCGCAGTAATTCCCGTTTGTTTACGTTGTTTGCGATCTAGGCTGTGATAGTCATCCAGACAAATCACGGTCATAAATTCTTCGCCGAACAAGTCATTTAATCTGCGTAAAAATGTGGACTTGCCGCAACCAGAGTCTCCTGCAACTCCGATCACAACAACGCGGTTGGGCTTACTGCTCATAATTCTGAACCAATCCTTATAAAAAATGTATTTATTATTACTTCTTTCCCAACCTCCAATCTACCAAAACAGTGATCTCCGTACAAGTTTAATTTTGATTTGATTTTAATAATTGCTGTTGTTTGTGAATTTAAAGCAAAAATAACAAGTAAATTATGATCCTTAGCTTCATTAACGGTGGAAGACTTAATTATTTAGTAGGATGGGCTAGGGCAAACTAACCCATCCATTTGGTGAAAATTATCGATTACGCGATCGCTACTAGGAAATGCTGAGACTTTAGCGATTGCAACCTACAGGGAAGTGAAAACCATAATATCGCCATATTTCTAAGAACTTGAGTGCAGGTCATAATAAAATTATATTTTCAAGCCAGCGCATTTACGAAGTAACAAATGACCTTACAAACAGACATTGACAGCGCCGCCGCACAGCTTAAGAGCAAAACTCCTCAAGAAGTACTCACATGGGCGCTCGGTAACTATGACAAGATCTCGCTAGCTTCAAGTTTTGGAGCCGAAGATGTCACCTTAATCGACATGATCGCCAAAATCAAACCCGACGCAAATGTATTCACCCTCGATACAGGTCGATTGAATGCAGAAACCTATGAAGTAATTGCTAAAGTACAACAAAAATATCCACAACTACAACTGCGCATTATGTTTCCTCAAGCCGAAGCAGTGGAACAAATGGTCAGCGATAAGGGCATTAATCTGTTCTATGACAGCGTTGAAAATCGCAAGCAATGCTGCTTCATTCGCAAAGTAGAGCCACTTGGTCGAGCTACTAAGGGGCTTGATGCTTGGATTACAGGGCTACGCCGCGATCAGACTGCGAATCGTTCTACAATGGAAACCGTTGAGCTAGATGGCGATCGCAATATTGCTAAAATCAATCCTTTAATCGATTGGTCAAATGAGCAAGTTTGGGAATACATTCATGCTAATGACGTTCCCTACAATGCGCTCCACGATCAAAACTTCCCTAGTATTGGCTGTGCACCATGTACGAGAGCCGTCGAAGCTGGAGAAGATCTCCGTGCTGGTCGTTGGTGGTGGGAAATGAGCAATCAAGAATGTGGATTGCACGTCTCCAGTGACGGTACATTAGTTCGCGCCAAAGGCGAGTAAATGATAAAGGCTCGCAAAGCGAGCCTTTAAAAGCCCAGAGATTG
>JANNDZ010000129.1:0-2825 GCA_031378395.1 Pseudanabaena sp. OTE_75_metabat_487_sub | reverse complement strand
TGAGGAACTACTAGTCGCATGGGACCACCATTATCAATCGGCAACGGCTCATCAAAAAGCGTATGGGCAAAGAAATTCTCTTCCCTCACAAAATCTTCCATTGCAATATTTGTCGTATAGCCTCCATAGCAATGTTCCATTAAATGTATAGCTTGAGGTTCGACTTCAATATACTTTAGGAAATCCGTAACTTTGACACCTTTCCATTTCACATCGAGCTTTGACCATGTAGTTACACAATGAAAGTCAATTGTAAATTCTGTTTGCGGCATTGACATGAAATCATCCCATGAGAATGTTTTCTCTGTAGCTAATCCCCATACGCGAAATTGCCAATCTTGACGCTGAATTTGGGGAGTATCTCCATAGGTCATGATGGGGAAGCCATTGGTCAGCCTCTGCCCTTTAGGAATACGGGCTTGATTTGGCGATTGGGATTGAAACAAACTTCCAAACATAGAAAATTCTCACTCAAAATCAACTGTAAATATTATCGCCGTTTTCAGGAAACAAGGTGATTTATCGTTTGAAATTTACCCTGTCCTAACCCTCGCCTTGGAAAGCTACGGTGTACATACAAGTCTCTGTCTTCGTTTTGATTTATCAAGCCCCCTAGCCCCCAATTCTGGAGAACTTGGAAGGATTAGAATTTTCTTGTTCCCCCAAAATTGGGGGCTAGGGGGCAGATAATTGCTGACTTAACTGGGCTTTACAGCAATTTCCGATCAATCGAACCACAATAAATTTCTTAAAAGTATTGCTATACAACACTTTTAAGAAATTTATTGGTTCGAGTTACTGCTCTTTGCGCTGCAACTAAAATGGTGGCAGCTATATAAATGCTAATCTTAAACAAAGTTATGTTTGGTTTACGATAATGTCCTTGACAGGATTACCAAATATTTTGAACGGCATTCAGTCGCGTACAAGTTGGCAGCAACGCTGTCAATATTTACTGATTGTCGAAAAATGGGCGGAGATTGTCGGAGAATCAGTCGCCAAACAAACTTGCCCAATTGGGGTATATCAAAAAGCTTTACAGGTCGCTGTATCGAATTCAGTTTGGTCACAGGCTCTGACCTTTGAGCGCGTTAGGATTTTAGCAAAAGTAAATGCGCTGTTTGGCGGTGCTGGAACTTTAGCGATCGCTGACATTCATTTCTCTACCGCAAAATGGGCAACCCAACAACAAACCTTAAAAGAACAAAAGGTTGTCGCCGAAGATCACCCTAGTTACTTACCTCCAGCGATCGCGAATGAATTAACTAACCGTAAACTGAAACCCAATCTTAAAATTAAATTAGAAACTCCTAAAGCCCCTGAAACCGCCAATGAAGCATTCCAACGTTGGCAAGGTGTCATGAAGTTGAGAACCCATCAAATGCCCAACTGTCCTCGATGTGATCGCCCTGCTCTCACTGGTGAAATATCTCGCTGGCAGATGTGCCGAGTTTGCGCGATCGAATATTTATTTAATTAAATTATGTCAAATCTAGAATTCCTTCAGGCTTGTAATCCTAGCTTTTCTATCTGTTTACAAAAAGAAGCAAATTACTATATAGATTTGGCTGCGGCAAGGGGCGAAAATGTCGTGAAGCGCATGCGGAGAGCGATTACTTTATCCTCTAACAAACCTACCTATCAACTACTTTCAGGACAGATTGGTAGTGGTAAGTCAACGGAACTCCTCAGATTAAAATTTGAGCTAGAGCAACAGGGATTTGCGGTAATTTATTGTGCGGTTGACCAGTATCTGCAAATCCATGATCTTGGCTTAGCAGAGCTTTGGCTAGTGATTCTGAAGCTGATTTTGCTGCAACTAGAGAGCAAAGGAGATTCAATATCTTTAACCTATTTGCCAAATGCGATCGCGGAAATCGAAAAATGGATGAGGATAATTCCATCTATTAACATCTCAACCTCTGGGCAACGCTTACAAAGAATTTTGCAAACCTTACAAGATAACGATCAAAATCGCCGCCAGTTGCACCGCCATATGGAAATACGTCTTACCAACCTGCTAATTGTGGCGATCGAAGAAGTGACGGGAGTCGCAGGCGATCGCGTTAAGCAAACAGGAAAAAAAGGATTAGTAATCTTGGTGGACAACCTTGATCGACTATCCATTGATCAGGCTGATTTAATTTTTGGTAAAGGTGATAAATATTTGCGTCAATTTCAATGCCACGCAATCTATACTTTGCCACTGCTAGCGAGCATTCACCTGAGTGAGCAGTTTCAACTAAAGGGTACTGTCCCGATCACATTGCCCAATTTGCAGCTATGCGATCGCTACGATGTTGTTAAGCCTGAAAGTTTAAATCTATTGCGTCAAGTTGTTTTAGCAAGGATGTTGCCCAATACTGTCTCTGAGCTGAGGTTAGATCAAGTTACTGATTGCTTTGATCATCTAGAAACCCTTGATCGACTATGTCTGGCCAGTCGTGGTCATCTACCATATTTACTATTTCTCCTGCAAGGTTGTTTGCAATCGCAAGATCATCTCCCTATTCATCTTGATACACTCAACCGAGTCTTGGAGAACGATCGCATTACTCGATTATCAACAATTAGCGATCGCGATCGGCAAGCTTTACACAACTGTCTGACTAGCGATTATGCAATCACATCCGAAACAATCAATTTGTGCCGTCGTCTCCTACTCTTTTCACATCATGATCATCAGGGCGACTGGTTTAGCAGCGCTTACATTACCCAAAAACAAGGAGAGTAGCAAAGCTGCTACTCTCCTTGTTTTTGGATTTTCAAATGTTCAGTGTACAAAAAAACAAGAAAGGTAGGGGCAATTCATGAATTGCCCCTAC
>JANNDZ010000127.1:0-4782 GCA_031378395.1 Pseudanabaena sp. OTE_75_metabat_487_sub | reverse complement strand
TACTGCGGTTGCGGCTGCTACTGGTGCGGAGTATGCTACTGCGATCCATGGGCGCATGCCGAGGCGGTAGGAGAGTTCCCATTCACGTCCCATGTAGCAGAATATGCCGATGAGGAAGTGAAATACTACTAGTTGGTATGGACCGCCGTTATATAGCCATTCGTCGAGGCTGTCTGCTTCCCAAATAGGATAGAAGTGCAAGCCAATTGCGTTGGAGGATGGTACGACTGCGCCAGAGATCATGTTATTGCCGAATAGCAGGCTGCCTGCTACTGGTTCGCGGATACCGTCAATGTCGACTGGTGGTGCGCCTACGAAGGCGATTACGAAGCATGTGGTTGCTGCTAGTAAGCATGGGATCATGATTACGCCGAACCAACCTACGTAGAGGCGGTTGTCGGTGCTGGTGATCCAGTTGCAAAACTGATCCCAGATTGATGCGCTTTCGCGTCTTTGGACTGCTGTTGTCATTGCTTTATGATTGCGGTGTATTTAAAATTTATGATTTAGCTTTCGCTATGTGAGTAATGTAACTTTCTTTGTTGAGTTTTGTAAAGTATTTATACTCAGGATCTGTCTGTGGGGATACCCGTTCTCGCTTTTAGTGGTTTCCTCACTAAGGAATTTGTCACAATCAACCAAAAAGAGAGTGGCGGACGATGTATCAAATCCACCCATTGACCGTCGCTATATGAAGAGCCTGAAAGCGAGTTTTAGCTTTCAGCTTAGATAAAATATTATTGATGTGAAACTTGACTGTACTTTCACTGATTACTAATTGCTGAGCAATATCCCGATCGCGTAATCCTTGAGTTAATAGCTGTATCATCTCCAATTCACGATCAGATAAGGGATTCAATTTTTTAGCAAATGGGATCGTGATCGCAATTTGTAACTCCGTTGCATGGATATTGATCTCACCACCCAAGCTAGAAACAATCAAAAACAATTCCCCAAAAAGCGATCGCAGCCAGTTTTGCGGATCAGCAATTCTAACGCCAGTCTTGGCGATAATTGCTTCTAACGATATCGAGCTATCAGAATAAATTAAGCGGCAGTAAGCGCCCCCAATTTGATTGAGAATTTCTGCTGACCTTAAGAATACATAGTCAATTGTCATATTTAGCAATTTTTCAGTGCCTACCAGAGCCAAACGATTGAAATTCAAAATATGGGCTAGACGATCAGATAACGAACCTTGAGTGAGTGCTTGATTCTGATTCATACTCTGCCAAGCTTGTTTTTCTTGCTGATGCTTAAACGCACTATCAATAGCGATCGCGGCGATCGTACAGAGCATTCGTAAAAATTCTAAAAACTCAGGTGGCATCTCTTGATGGCTAAAGGCAGCTAAAACTCCCACCACTCTGCCTTTGATTTCTAAGGGATAGCCCGCAAAACCATGAATATTGTTAGTGATAGCCCAATTGCGATCGCCAACCCAAGGCTCATCAGCTAAATGGTTACTTAAAAAAGAAACGCGGTTTTGAGCGATTTTCCCCACCTTATATGCGCCCATCGGCACTCTCGCAAACCTGCCATCAATCCGCGTATACATACCTGAGGAAGCCACTAACTTAAGATATGTCCGATCTGGCTCTAGTAGCCATACCCTAGCAAAAGCACAATCAAATCGCTCGACAATGCCATCGGTCACTCGATGCGCGATCGCTTCTGGATCGAGGCATCCAGAGAAAGTTTCGGCAATTTCTGTTCCCCGATGTAAATCGAATAAAAGTTTGGTCGGATCGAGTACCTCAGTCATCAAACCTAACCCACAAAGATCTAGAAAGTTTCATCCCGTCGGGATGAAACTTTCTAGATCAATTGAGCCGTAGATCTATGTTTAGCTATGTATCTGAAGTTACGAAAACCTAGTTTTTTGCGATCTCCAACGTTACACACCCGCTTATAACTCTCCCCGTTTATAGAGATATTTAATGGTTGACCAAAATTGACCAAACTTTCCCTGTACATCTTGCTGAAGATAGTTAGTAACTAATTGTTGTAGCTCAGAAGGGCTAAGTGGATTTTCAATATCAGTGAATGACTCGATCGCCTGTTTACGCATGGCTATTAATTTGGGTATGTTTAAACCAAGCTTGTCGATTGTCTTCTTAGCTGCTTGGTCATTTGGATCGGCGGGACTAATCAATCCATCAGGCTTATATCTAAATTTTGTTTCGCAACTGGGATCAAAAGGTGATATTAAAAGTATTGAATCAAACCAGTTGTCTTTCAAATGTCCGCAATGAAGAGGATCTCCAGCAACTTTATCTTTCAAACAAGAACAAAGTAAATTACTGAAATCTAATGAATCAATAGACGGATCGCTCTTAGGGTGAAAATGCTCAATATGAGAGTCGTTAGTACTTATTCTGCCTTCGCAATAGCAACAAATGTAACCCTGTTCTTGAATTAATGCACGTTTCACCTCACTCTTAATCGTAGGATAATAGGCTCCTAAATATGTATATGTGATGTTTGGATGAGAAATTTTCAAATTAGCTAAAGATGAAGGCTCTTGTTGCTTGATAACGTACTTCATCTGCCGATGATCTCCTTACGTTTAATCAACACCTCCGCCTTTACTAAATCAGGATCTGAGCCAATTAGCAAATCAGGATCTCCATCAACTTCCCCACTCATTATTGCAAGAAGTTGTTTGGCTTGATCAAGCTGTCCAAGACTAATTAATTCGTAAAGATCGTGAAGACCTTTGTTAACCTTATCGGGTCTAGTGGTTGCTAATCCCATTAGATCCTCAAGAACTCGATCAACTGTTTTTCCATAGGACTCGGAAGGTCTTTCGGCGATCGCCCCTGCTTCAGTTTGCTTTAATACATAGAGATTGTCAGGATGAACATGGGTGATGACGTGCGGTGAATGCGTAGAAATAATAAACTGACAATTTGGAAATACTTCAATTAATCTAGATACAACCATGCGTTGCCACTTGGGATGTAAATGTAAGTCAATTTCATCAATCAGAACAACGCCCTCACCATCCAAAGGATTTTCACGTACAGGATTAGCGATCGCCATTCTTCGAGCCAAATCGCCAACCATAGCCATCAGGCACTTTTCACCATCAGATAGTTGATCAATTCTTAATCTTTTACCATTTTTTTTGATCTCCATTCTGAGAGGACTACGCCTAACTGTCAGGTCTGTAAACTCAGGCAAAAATACTTTTAGAGCATTACGCACCGCTTCAAGCTGAGGATCGGGAAAGCAAAAATCCTCTGGTTTTATTGGAACATCAATATATTTTCTATTTTCATTTTCAAGATCTTCGCGCTCACGAAACCACTCAAAAAACGTCCGAAAATTCGTACCTCTCTCTAATGATTGATCGTAAGTCGCAAAAAGTTTAAAACTATTCTTTTCTCGAATCCGTAAAGGTATGTCTAGTACCGCCCGACCAATTGGATAGTAGACAAATGTTGGCAAATTTAGCCTTTCTTCAGCTTCAAATATTTTTTCCTGTAATGATTGAGTAAACTCACTTAAATTATCCAAATTAGTAGAGTTACGGGGCTCTTTTAATCTTTTACGAGAAAATAGGCTAGCGCCAGAAGATCCTTTACGGGCTTTAAATAGTTGCCATTCAATATTTTTTTCGTGATGGCAACACGAAAGCGCGATTAAAGCAAAAGCATTGCCATTTGCAATATTGTTTTCTGTTATGGGATATCCCGCAGTGCCAGAAGAATATCTAAGTCTATTAACTAGCCATGAAAGCATAATTACGATGCTGTCAATTACGGTGGATTTGCCAGAACCATTCTCACCAAAGAAAACAGTTAGATTTTTATCTAAATCTAAGGACAGTTCCCGTATGCCTCGGTAATTTTGCAGCTTGATCGTATTTATCTTCATAGGGAATAAACCTTTTGAATAATTGTTAGGCGAACAGACTGCTCGTATTTCTAGTTTGGGCTAGAGCTAGGACTTGGGGAACTTTCAGGATTATCAATAGGATTTGGGGAGATTGTTGGAGAGGTTGACTTCTTCGGTAAAGGCTTTGTTTGTACTGGTACTGTTGGAGTGGGCTTGGTTTCTGGCTTGGGTGTGGGGATAAAATACAAAACCGTTGCCGCGATCGCTAAACTGAACACACCAGCGATCGCTGGTATTGCCTGACTATTTAACTGAGACTGCGATCGGTAGTCAGAAATCTGCGTCACTAACTTCAGATCAGGTAAAGTTGTTGGATCGCAACATAGACGATCTAGACTCTCCATCAGATCAAAAAGCTGAATTGTATTTAGTTTGATTTGTAACTGCTTAGGATTGTAGGCATCGGCTTCATTGAGCGATACCGAAAGCACATGGAGATGTTTTCCCTTAGGTTCGAGACGTATCTGCTTTTCGGGAATTGCCACCAAAGTATTACTTTTTAGAGCTTGAGCATAGGCTCCTACGACTTTAACTAAAGCATTGAGCAGTTCCAAACCACCCACAATTGGCTCAGTGTGATGGCTAAAGCGGCAACTAAAACTGGTCAAAATTGACATCACATCACTACCCGTGATGATCCCATCAACCAGCAGAGTACAACTTGGCAAACTATAGCTGCGCTGAATCATTAGGCGATCGCTCCATCAAACAGACTATTCCACAAGCGAAACTCACCAGCTACGCCACTACATAGCAACATTCGGGTCAGCAACTGTAATGCTAACTCACGAATAGCTTCTTTACTCAGGGGGGAAGGCGATCGCATCCGACCTATATAAAGAGAGGTGAAGCGATCAATATAATTTTCTAGAAAACCTT
>JANNDZ010000108.1:0-10403 GCA_031378395.1 Pseudanabaena sp. OTE_75_metabat_487_sub | reverse complement strand
CAATCTAACTAACGCCCAAGCGACGCTTGAGCAATCAGAGATCGTCTACCGCCAAAATCAACAGCTCTATAAGGATGGGGCGATCGCATCACGGGATCTTGATGCGTCAAGAACGACAATGGAAGCTAATCGCGCCAGAGTAACGCAGGCGCAAGAGGCATTATCTTTGCAACAGGCAGGCTCACGTCCTGAAGAAATCGATCGCGCAGAGGCACAAGTTGTCGCCGCCGCAGGATCTTTGCAAAATGTGCAAGCTCAGCTAGAAGATACAATCATTCGCGCTCCCTTTGATGGGGTGGTAGTCAGAAAATATGCTGATCCAGGGGCATTTGTGACCCCGACAACATCAGGAAGCGCAGTGAGTTCAGCAACTGCTTCTTCGATTCTTGCTCTTGCTAGCAATAATCAAGTTGTCGCCAATGTTGCTGAAGCGAATATTGCCCAAATTAAGATTGGGCAATCAGTTACCTTACAAGTCGATGCTTATCCTAATCAAAAGTTTAAGGGGCGTGTCGTCTCCATCTCGCCGCAAGCGATCGTTAGCCAAAACGTCACCAGTTTTGAAGTGAAAGCCGAAATCACCTCTCAAGATAAGCAAATGTTGCGATCGGGTATGAACACCAGTTTAGAGTTTAAGGCTGGTGAATTAAAGAATGTACTGGTTGTGCCGACTGTTGCGATCGTTAGGGAGAAGGGCTTGACTGGTGTATATGTCAAGACCGATAAAAGTGAAACTCCCGTGTTTACACCAATTGAAACAGGGCTCACTGTTGACGATAAAACAGAAATTAAATCGGGTTTAACTGGCGACGAGAAAATTTTTATCTCTTTTCCTGAAGGTTCACGCCCGAAAACCGAACCTAGAGGTATTCCAGGATTATCTCCTTCTCCTCAGCGAAGTCGCAGTTAATAAACCTGACCGACCTCTTAAAAGTGTTGCTTTGCAATATTTTTAACAAATTTATTGGTTCGGGTTTGAGCGCTTTGCGCTGCAACCAAAATCTGGATTTTAATTAAAAAGCGCAATAAATTTATGCAAAAGTCAAAGCCATTAGCAAAAACACGCATTCAAGTTGCTAAGGTTCCATTTGCTGAAATTCTGACCATGGCGGCGGAGTCTCTTTGGAATAATCGTTTACGAACTGCGTTGACTATGCTGGGAGTAATCATTGGCATTGCCGCTGTGATTGCGATTACATCAATTGGGCAAGGTATTCAAAAATCAACGGAGAGCCAACTACAAGCCCTTGGCACAAATTCAATTAATGTCCTGACTGGCTCAGCGCGAACAGGTGGCATTAGTCAAGGTGGTGGTTCGGCTTCTACTTTGACGTTAGAAGATGCTCAAGCTGTGGCAAAAGCACCTGCGGTAAAGTTGGTGTCCGCATATTTACAGCGTACTAGGCAAGTTTCCTATGGCGGTCAAAACACCTCGACCACTGTAATCGGCACAGATGTTAACTATTCACCACTCAGAAATACTTTCCCAACTGAAGGAAGATATTTTGAACAGGAAGACATTGATAATGCGAAATCAATGGTGGTGCTTGGCTCTAAAGTTCGTTCAGATTTGTTTGGTAGGAGTAATGCGATCGGTGAGCGGATTCGCATTCAAGGCGAGCAGTATCAAGTAATTGGCGTAATGGAAGCAAAAGGCGCATCTGGAGGCTTCGATCAGGACGATCGCGTATTTATTCCACTCAAAAACATGTCGGCGCGACTGGTGGGGAATAATGCTTTGCAAGGTATATCTGTCAGTGGATTTTGGGTGCAAGCCCTTGATGAGACAGAGCTTGAAGCTGCACAATTCCAATTGACTAATCTGTTGCGTCTACGGCACAAAATTTATCCGCCACAGCCCGATGACTTTCGGATTGTCAACCAGACAGATATCGTGAGCGCCTTTACAAATATTGTCGGCTTGCTGACGCTCATGGTCGGCGCGATCGCAGCGATATCTCTAATCGTTGGCGGCATCGGCATTGCGAATATCATGCTAGTTTCGGTGGTAGAACGTACCCGCGAAATCGGTGTCCGCAAAGCATTAGGAGCAACGCGATCGGCAATTCTAAATCAGTTTCTTACCGAAGCAATTTTAGTGTCAGGGCTGGGCGGTGTAGTTGGTATTGGGCTAGGCGTTGCGATCGCCTATGCTTCTGCGACAATTTTTCAATTCCCATTTCTGATTTCGATTTGGTCAGTTGCAGCAGGTTTCGGGTTATCGATGGTGGTGGGTTTAGTTGCGGGAGTAATTCCTGCGCGGAGTGCCGCTAAGCTAGATCCGATTCAAGCACTCAGAAGTGATTAATTCATGAGAAAGAGCAACCCGAAGGGTTGCTCTTTCTCGTACACAACTCAAGTGATTAATAAAATGATTCGTTTAGAAAATATCCGCAAAGCATACCGCCTTGGTGAAGTTGATGTGCCAATTCTTAAAGGTATTGATTTAGAGATTAAGTCTGGAGAATATGCCGCCATTATGGGAATGTCGGGCTCAGGAAAATCCACGCTGATGAATATTATTGGCTGTCTCGATCGCCCTACCTCAGGCAAATACTATCTCGAAGATCGCGAATTAACGACCTATAACGATGATGAATTAGCCTTTATTCGCAATCGGCGGATTGGGTTTGTGTTTCAGCAGTTTAATTTACTCTCACGCTCAACAGCGATCGAGAATGTAATGCTGCCAATGATTTATTCAAATATCCCAAAAGAGAAACGTCATCGCCTCGCTACTGAAGCATTAACTAAAGTCGGACTTAGCGATCGCATGTCTAACCGCCCAAATCAACTATCGGGTGGGCAACAACAACGAGTTGCGATCGCTCGCGCCTTAGCCAATCGTCCTGCGTTAATTCTGGCTGACGAGCCAACGGGGGCGCTCGATACTCACACATCTCATGAAGTCATGGAACTATTGGGAGAATTAAATTCACAGGGGATTACGATCGTTCTAGTTACCCATGAGCATGATGTTGCAGAAAGAACTCGCCGTATCATTCGGATTCAAGATGGTTTGATCGTTAAAGCAGAACAGATAGCGGCTGGTGGGAAGAGAGTGATTTAGAATGACATCTTTTGAAATAGTTCAGACAACGGCATTGTAAAACCAGCAATCACATCTTCACCATCTAAAGAATCTGATTGTTTGAGTAAGCGATCAGGTTCTTGTGCTGAGCGATAGACTAGGACATAACGTAATTTCAGATTGATCACCCAAACTAAGCGTGAGCCATTCTCAAAGTATTCCACAATTTTTTGATCGATTTCAGCGATCGTGTTGTTAGGTGAGAGAACCTCGATCGCTAAGTCGGGTGCGCCATCCAAAAAGCCATCAGGCAATTCGGTCAAGCCTTTTAACTTGTCTCTAGATACAAAGGAAATATCAGGCGATCACTTGTTCCCATTTTTCATCGTGAAGGCTGTACTAGAGTCGAGAATAATTCCCAGTTCTCTAGGTAAGATGTAATTCATCAGATAACTTACAAGTATCATCGTAATATTTGCTAAAATTAAGTATAGATTTTTAAGGTTTAGCTATGTCTGAAATCGCTATAACTATAAACAAGAATACTCATGAGGTTCTTTTAAGACTGTCTAAACAATCTGGTGATAATTTTCAAACTTTGCTGGATAAAGCAGTGGAGCAATATCGCAGACAGTTGTTTCTTTTACAAGCGAATCAGGCTTTTGCGGCTTTAAGAAAAGACGAGTTATTGTGGCAAGATGAGCTTAATGAGCGTCAGGAGTGGGAGCAAACTTTAGCTGACGGGATTGATGATTAATGCCTCAAAAGATTGCAAGGGGAGAGGTATGGTTAGCAGATCTTAATCCCGTGAGAGGTCACGAACAAGCGGGGAAACGTCCTTGTTTGGTAGTTTCTGTAGATTTGTTCAATCAGGGATCTGCTGGATTAGTGGTTGTTGTTCCTATCACATCAAAGGATAAATCAATTCCTTTTCATGTGGCGGTTAATCCTCCAGACGGAGGTTTGAAGGTGAAGAGTTTTATTAAGTGTGAAGATGTGCGATCAATTTCTGTAGAGAGGTTGGATAAGCGATTAGGAGCTTTATCTACTCAGTCGTTTGCAGATGTAGAAGATCGATTACGCATTTTGATGGGTCTATAGTTGATTTCGATGTTTTCATCAGTTAGAAACTTCATGAAGCTTGCTCTACCTGACGTGCAATTAATCTGTCGCGTAATCCTTGAGGATCAAATTTTGCCTCGTTCATTTTGCGGATTGTGTGTGCTTGATTTTGCCTTTGCTGTAAATATATTTCGACTTCTTGCTGATGATTGAGGTAAAAGCTAATGGTGGTGTAGACATCGGCTAGTTTCAGAGATGGATAGCGATAAACAATTTCTTCAGCCGTTGCGCCATTCTGAAAGGTTTTGATGACTGTATCAAGGGTGACGCGGGTTTTGCCAACCCGCACTACGCCATCGGTATCGGTTTTGAGTGGAACTGGTTCAGCAGTAATCACTAATGTCATAATATTTTTAGATTGACTAATGTTAAATATCATTCATTCTCTACTGATCTAGAATTGCATCATAATCGCTATGTGTGCCAATCCAAAACCATACAATACCTTCTGGCTTTTCGAGTCCAAGTGCTCGATAATTATCGGTGATCCTCACAGACCATAATTTTTTACGCTTGCCAACTTTCTTAAAGTGAAGCGATGGATGTAAAGGATTGTTTTTCAACAATTCATAGTTTTTGTCGGCGAGTGTTTGGATGTCTTTTGGAAGTTTGTTATATGCTTGCCAAAATCTAGGTAGAGTCAGGTGATTCATAAACTTTTGGCTAGCCCTGCTTCGTACTCGCTATCAATCTCTTCTAATAATTGATCAAGCTTTCCAGAATCAAGATCGTCTTCTATTTGCTGATCCCATATTTGCTCATGGTAATCTATCAGCCATGTTGTTAGGCTTGCTAACTCTTTTGTAGACAGCTTTTTAATTGCTGTTTCAAGTTCTTGAATACTCATAGTTTTTTACCAATAAGCTATAAATACTATACCAAAACTAGAATCTCAGTAATATCTTAACTTTACCTAAAATTACCACCTTTCAAGAAATCGAATAAACATGCAAAGTTACTTTCAGGTGATTTAGTCTAATTTTTCTCGGATGTCGCTACAATGAATAGAAAATGAAGGTTTAGTGGTGTAAAGCAATTATGCATATCGAAAAGTTGCGGATGCAAAACTTTAGGGGCTTCAAGGATGTCACTATAGATTTTCCGTCAAATCTTGCTGTTTTTATTGGTGTGAATGGCTCAGGTAAATCAAGTGTTATCGATTGTTTAGACAACTTATTATTTGAGCTAATTAGTCCATTGCTTCGTGTCACTAGAAATACAAAGAATTCTAGTGTGTGGGGTATGAATAGCTTTGGAGAAAACGATATTTCTAATGGTTCTCAAGAAACTACAAATGAATTAACACTTTCATACCCAGAATTCAGGCAGGCGTTTTCTAGAGATATTAAGTTGCGATACTGTTTTGCCTATGATTTAAATAGTGAAGAACCTCGACGAGATTTTATACGCAGTAAACTTGATGATATCCAAAATTTCAAACAATTTATTAACGAGCAAATAGGTCGTAATCCGAATAAGAGTATTCCACTTGTTGCTTGCTACTCTACTAAAAGAGCAGTTACACATTACAGACTGTCTGGTAGTGATCCTTTGTCTCCAAATGTTGCTAAACTATCGCAAGTTAATTGTTATACAGATGCTACAAATCAGTACAAGATCGATTTTGAAACATTTTTCTTATGGTTTAAGCATAATGAAGACTTAGAACAAGAATTGAAATTAGATGGTGATTTAAATTATCAGGACTATCAATTAAGTCTAGTAAGAAAAGCAATTATATCGATATTACCTGACTATACAGATCTCAAGGTTAAGAGATCGCGTATGCAGATTGTTCTTAAAAAGCAAGACCATGAGTTAGTACTTAATCAACTTTCTGATGGTGAGAAAAACCTGTTGGTAATGGTTGCGGATATTGCGAGAAGATTGGCGATCGCTAATCCAAATCCTACAAAAAATGCATTAGAAGGTGAAGGAATTATTCTAATTGATGAAATCGAATTACATTTACATCCTCAATGGCAACGCGATATTATTTCACGCCTTACCAGTACTTTTCCTAACTGTCAGTTTATTGTGACAACCCACTCTCCTCAAGTTCTTAGCAACGTCAAAAAAGAAAACGTATTCATTGTTGAAGATTTTCAAGTATATCCTGCTGATGCCTATACCTTTGGACGTGATAGCAACTCAATTTTATCGGAATTAATGGGGGTTGCCGAAAGACCTATAGAAATTCAGGAGAAACTAACAGAATGCCTCTATAAAATCGATGATGGTCAAATCGAAGAAGCCAAAATATTGCTTCGTGAATTGTCTGACTTACTTGGTCATAACGACTCAGAAATTGTTAAGGCAAACACTCTGATTAGTTTTCTGTCTAAGGTGAAATGAAAAAGATCATTAAACAATCAGAGCCAAGATCTCTTGTAGAACATCGGGCAAAACAACGTGCAAATGAAAATGCCGACTATGACAACTATTCAGACAAAGATAACCTCAGAGACTATTTACTAAAAGAGCAAGGATATATTTGTTGCTACTGTATGAGTCGCATCAAATTAGATGAGATGAAGATAGAACATAGGCAACCTCAAACCAAATACTTATCTCAGCAACTCGACTATAAAAATTTGCTTGGTGCTTGTATTGGCAATCAAGGAGCACGTCCTCAAAACCAACATTGTGACACCAAAAAAGGAGATAGCGAAATCATTGTCAATCCAATCGAAGGCGATAAAAATTGTGAAAACTTAGTCAAATATCGTCCTGACGGTAAAATTTATTCCGATGATATATCTATCAATCATGACTTGAATGAAACTTTAAATTTAAATCTTGGTTTTTTGAAGAAAAATCGTAAAGATGCCCTTGATGTCGTAATTCGGAAACTTGACGAGAAATTTTCAAATAAAACTTGGGCTAAAATCACCGTGCAGAGAGAAATAGAAAAATTGAATACAAAAGATGAAAATGGATTTTTCGATGTGTATTGTCAATTTATAGTTTCGTACCTGAAATCAAAGTTATAGCGATCGCTAATTAACGTGTAAGTTAATCGCTTCTCTACAAATTGTTCTTAAACATCATTCATCGTTAATTCGCTTGATTGTAAAATCACTATTCCATTCCTGAGAATCAGGCTCATATACAGCCATGATTTTAATCAATGGACTGCTGGGATAGCTACATTGCACATGAATAGCTCGTCCAGAACTAGTCAAGCCACAAATCAGATAACTAGGCTCATCGTTATCAATTGGGTAATCTTCAATGATTTGACCATTTGCGATCGCATCTATAATCTCATTTAATTCGATCTGACGAGAGATTGGCTGATCGACAGCATCTTCAGAAAGCTCAAACTGATCGTTGGTAATTTTGCGCTGAATATCTTCAATTATGAGTGAGTAATCTTCTGTTGGATCTGGCTTGTAATTATTTACTAAACCTAAACGTTGACCAAGAAAACTAAAGTAAGTGTAAGCCGATCCATTAGTTGAATCAAACCAACGGGCTAAAACAAAATCCCTAAATCCATCATCGCGATCGTCCCCAAAAGTTAGAGCAAGATTTTTTTCTGCTCGACGCGCTATTTGAACCGATGTCATCTGGCAAAGAATTATCTGAATAACTAGAGGAGATCCTAAATACGAAAAGAAAGATAAAGTAAACCAAATTAACAGTAAAGTTATTGGCTCAATGGACTTTTTCATAAACTATGTCCAATCCTATAGTTTTTAGTCGGTTTTTAGCTTAGCAGTAAACAATTGACTAGTATATGTAGCTCCAATCCAGTAATGCATTAACAATTTTAGAAAAGCTTCAAATTAGACTAACAATTAAATTCTTTAGAGCTTTATGACTAATGGGTGATCGCCTAAAAGCTATAATCAACCGCAAGTCTATAAATTTTTGTAAATATGTCGTCTCCAACCCCTGACGTACCAGCGAGCGAGTCTCGCGAAGCCCGTACCCGCCAAATGCTCGGAATGAAAGGTGCGGACGTACAAGGCGCTTCAATCTGGAAGATCCGCCTGCAACTGATGAAACCAATTACATGGATACCCCTGATGTGGGGCGTACTCTGTGGTGCAGCCTCCTCTGGTGATTTTACATGGTCGATTGAAAACGTATTTCGATCGCTACTTTGTATGCTCATGTCAGGGCCATTACTGACAGGCTATACCCAGACGATTAATGATTATTATGATCGCGAAATTGACGCAATTAACGAGCCATATCGTCCGATTCCCTCGGGAGCGATTTCCCTCAAGCAAGTTATTGCGCAGATTTGGATTTTGTGGCTGGCGGGCATTGCTGTAGCGGCAATCCTCGATGTCACCGCAGGTCATGCAGACTTTATCATGACGAAATTAGCGCTTGGTGGTTCATTTGTTGCCTATATCTACTCAGCACCACCTTTGAAGCTCAAGCAAAATGGTTGGCTCGGTAACTATGCTCTTGGAGCCAGTTATATAGCTTTACCTTGGTGGGCGGGTCATGCGCTTTATGGGACTCTCAACTGGACTGTAGTAGCCGTTACTATGTTCTATAGCCTTGCGGGTTTAGGTATCGCTGTCGTCAATGACTTCAAAAGCGTTGAAGGCGATCGCGAATTAGGATTGAAATCTTTGCCAGTGATGTTTGGTGTGCAGAATGCAGCGTTGATATCGGCAACAGCGATCGATGTCTTCCAAATTGGCATCGCCATTTATTTGGTTACTGTTGGCGAACAACTATTAGCCAGTTTAATCGTGCTGTTAGTAATTCCGCAGATTACATTTCAAGACATGTATTTCTTGCGTGATCCGCTCAAGAATGACGTGAAATATCAAGCCAGCGCTCAACCATTCCTTGTGATTGGGATGCTAGTTGCAGGTATTGCGATGGGACATGCAGGGATCTAAAACATAAAGGGGGCGCAAAGCGTCTCCTTTATGTTTTAGGAAAATAGCTCCTACAGGGTGATTTAGTGATGATCGATGTTGTTTATCATCTATATGCAAAGAGAACCGATACGTCAGCGAGAATTTGCCAATATTCATGATTAAACATAAAGTCCGAAGACAGAAATTGTCGAATAACCGATTAGATAAATCATTGAGCAAGGGCTTCGTCGCTGTAATCGGTGCGTTGTTGGTTTCTTGCTCTGCAAATGCTCCTAAAGGTAACGGATTTGGGGCTGTTCCTGTGCCGATCGCCTCTGTAGAATCAGGGACAGTCACCGATAGCTCCGATTATGTCGCCAATTTGCAATCGCGCCAATCAGTGACTCTGCAACCACGAGTCGATGGCTATATCCAAGAGATCTATGTCAAGGCAGGCGATCGCGTAGAAGCTGGTGCTCCAATTTTACGAATTGATCCAGCTAAACAGCAAGCCGTTGTTCAGCGATCGGTTGCCGCCGTGGCAACTTCTCAGGCAGATTTTGAAAGTGCTAGGGCAACCCTTGGTCAATTACGCGCTCGTAAAGAATCGATTTTATCTAGTGTTGATTTTAATCAAAAGGAATTTAGTCGCTTTTCTGAGTTGACGGAACAGGGTGCGACGACAAGGCAAAAGCTTGACGAAGTTGCGAATAATCTGAGAAATGCAAGGGCTGAACTTGGTCAGATCGATGCTCAGATGAATGCTCAACAGGCAAGTATTAATAGTGCGGCAACAAGGATTGAAGAAACTCGTGCTGGTGCTGTTCAGGAAGAAGTGCAACTAGATTTCTACACGGTAACAGCTCCTTTCGCGGGTATTGTTGGCGATATTCCGATTAAAGTTGGAGACAATGTTAATAGCACAACCCAACTAACTACTGTAACTCTAAACCAAGTATTAGAAGTTCAGATTTCGGTTCCTATTGAGAATGCTCCTCGCTTAAAAATGGGAATGCCTGTGGAGTTGTTAGATGCTCAAGATAAGACCCTTGTGAAAGGAACTGTAGCTTTTATTTCCCCAAATATTAATCCTCAAAGCCAGTCGGTTTTGGTAAAAGCTAATTTTAATAATGGAACTAATCAACTCAAGGCTAACCAGTTTGTAAGAGCGCGATTAATCTGGGCTTCTCGTGCTGGCGTGCTAGTGCCAACTTCAGCTATTTCCCGCCTTGGAGGTCAAGATTTTATCTTTGTTGCTGAGCCTAGTCCTACAGATGGAAAATCTCTAATTGCTAATCAAAAACCAGTTAAGCTTGGGAAAATCACTGGTAATAAACAAGAGGTATTAGAAGGTTTAAATCCCAAAGATCAGATTGTCGTTGCAGGTATTCTCCAATTACAAAATGGAGCGCCGATCG
>JANNDZ010000104.1:0-6054 GCA_031378395.1 Pseudanabaena sp. OTE_75_metabat_487_sub | reverse complement strand
AAAAAGCGTTAAAAATCCTGCTGTGCAGGATTTTTAACGCTTTTTTTATATAGAACTTTTTTCATTCTTTATCAACAAATTATTTATGTTTGGACAGCTATCTGAGCGGCGAATGCATTGGATTCGCTGGATCTTAACGATCGCATGGTTATTAATCATTGCATCGCTATTCTACGATCCTTGGTCTCCTCAATTAACGATCCCAAATCATCCTTGGAGTCCTTTGCGATTGAGCGATAGCTGTATCTCAGTGCAGGGAAATTGTCTAGTAGAACAACCCTATGCCCTTGGTACAACCGTATTTTGGGGAGCGGTTGTGCCTGCGGCGATTTTCATTTTGTTGGTATTTGGGCATGAGGTATGGCGGCGGATTTGTCCGCTCTCATTTTTATCGCAAATTCCTCGCGCTTTAGGTTGGCAGCGCCAATTCAAACGCGAAAATGCCAAAACTGGCAAAGTGCGTTATGAGTTAGCGAAGGTAAAGCCTGACTCTTGGCTAGGTAAAAATTATCCCTACGTGCAGTTTGGCTGGTTATTTGCAGGACTATGCGGCAGGATTTTGTTTTTTAATGCTGATCGCTTGGTGCTTGCTCTTTGGATCTTGACTACCATCGCCGCCGCGATCGCAGTTGGCTATCTCTATGGTGGCAAGTCTTGGTGCAATTACTTCTGTCCGATGGCTCCTGTGCAGCGCGTTTATAGTGAACCCTCTGGACTATTTGGCAGCAGCGCTCATACTAGCGATCAGTTGATTACGCAATCGATGTGTCGTACTGTCCTGACCGATGGCAAAGAGCAAAGTGCCTGTGTGGCCTGTCAAAATCCTTGTATGGATATCGACTCTGAGCGAGTGTATTGGGATGGACTGAGCAAACCTGAAGAATCATTTCTGAGATATGGCTATGTCGGTTTAGTGACTGGCTATTTTGTCTATTACTATCTCTATGCTGGTAATTGGGACTATTATTTCTCTGGTGCATGGGCAAGGCAGTCAGATCAATTGTCTACCTTATTGAATGCAGGATTCTATCTATTTGGGCAAGCGATTAATATTCCCAAATTAATTGCCGTGCCTTTAACACTCGGTAGTTTTACGGCGATCGGTTACTTGTTAGGTCGCTTGATTGAAAAGAGGATTAGGATTTACAGTGGCGATCGCAATCTCAAGCTATCTAGAGAAGTCATTCGTCATCGTATCTTTACCATTTGTACCTTTACGATTTTCAACTTCTTTTTTATTTTTGGCGGTCGTCCGTTAGTCCAGTTGATGCCACTTTGGGGGCAATACATCTATGATTTGGGATTGGTTTTGCTCAGTACACTTTGGATGTATAAAACTTGGCAGCGTAGCCCCGACCTCTATTCACGGGAGAATTTAGCCAGTCGATTCCGTAAGCAATTAGAGAAATTACAACTTAATGTTTCCCAGTTTTTAGAAGGACGTTCTTTAAGCGATTTGAATACTCACGAAGTTTACATTTTGGCAAAAGTTTTGCCTAGCTTCACTAGAGAAAAGCGTCACGCAGCCTATAAAGGAGTGGTGCGCGAAGCCTTGGAAGAAGGATATGTCGATTCCTCAAGCAGTTTAGAGGTCTTGCAACAATTACGTCAAGAACTAGGCATTACTGATGACGAACACCGTGAAGTATTAGAAGAACTAGGTATTGAAGATCCGCAATTGCTGAATCCTGATCATAAACGCAGTTTAGAAAATCAAATTCGCTTGACGGGCTATCGCAAATCGATGGAAAGATTGATGCTATTGCAAAAGCAACAGTTTGATAACTCTTCCGATACTTTGATTGAGCAGAACTCAGCTCAAGTGCGAGCCTTACGCCGCCAGTATGCGATTAATCCGCAGGAAGAGGCTTGGATTTTGGATGGCATTTCTCCCGAATCAGGAAACCTGCGCAGAGCCGAGTTTTTGGTCGCTCAGTTACCATCTTTGATCTTCTGTTATCGATCGCTACATCAGCCGATCATCCAAGAACATCAGACCGTGCTGAGACTTTTGTGGGATAGCATTACCCACAAAAAGGAATTGATTGTGCGCACAATTTTAGGAACCATAGAGGCTTTCCCAAATGATGCCAATGCGATCGCAATTGCGCAGCAGTTAGGAGAATTAGCGCCAGCAGTTTTGCTGGAAGCATTAGAATCTGAGAGCTGGAGCGATCGCTTATCTCCAGAAATACTGCAATGTTTACATCCATCTCAGGGACAAGCAACTGTCTGTCAACTCGATTATTCGAGCGAGGAGATTTTGCGATCGCTGGAGCCTTTGCTTGAGGATCAAAATCCTTTGATGCAAGCTGCTTGTTTGTATATCACTGCCCAACTGAATCTTGAGCAAAGCAAAGCGATCGCTCGTAATTACAGTCTGCAAACTTCGAGCTTAGTGCAGGAGACGGCTAAGATCGTGCTCTCACTGTCTGATAGTTCCCCACCGCTCACAACATTCCCGATGTTAGAGAAAGTTGCGCATCTCTTTAATAGTGATTTCTTCCATCGGATGCATGGTGAAACGTTGGTAGGGCTTGCCGATCGTGCTGAGGTGAGAGCCTTTACGACGAATGAAGTGATTACGGAGGCGGGTGATACTTGTCGTGAGTTGTTGCTAGTAATTACTGGCTCGGCAAAGATTAATTTCTATTCGCAGGGTGAGGTAGTGCGTGTTGAGCATCTCAAGTCTGGACAAACTCTAGATGAGCTA
This sequence comes from Pseudanabaena sp. OTE_75_metabat_487_sub, assembly GCA_031378395.1. Lineage (GTDB taxonomy): Bacteria > Cyanobacteriota > Cyanobacteriia > Pseudanabaenales > Pseudanabaenaceae > Pseudanabaena. The sequence goes on along the minus strand of JANNDZ010000104.1, from coordinate 3,341 downwards.
GAGGTTTTAGCCCATAGTGATTCTCAAAATACAATCATCGCTGAAAGTGAGGTTACGCGGATTTTGGCGGTTCCTGTGGATGCCTTTGATGCTTTTCTAGATCGCGATCGCGATTTTGCCCGTCGTGTTCTCGAACTAGAAAGCCGTCAATTGCAAAAATTTATGCGATCGTTCCAGACTACAAAATAATGAAGCAATGTTTTATGGCGTGGCAAAGCCGCGCCATAAACTACAGGAAGCCTAGTTAGAGCTGATGTAAAATTAAAACATTGGTAGATTCGTGGTGCAAATATGGAGCCGATCGCAGCAATTGTAATTGGAATATTGACAATTATTGGTTCGGGTTCGTTGACTAAGGTTGGTGAAAACCTTACTGACGGGACGGGCAGTCTCGCAAAATCTTTATGGGCAATGTTAAAGCGGAAAGCTCCTGATACTCAAACTGTGAAGTTATTGGCGGCGGGGCAAGAAATTGATTATCAGCAAGCGGTGATTGATTTAGAGCCGATCGCAAATGATGCTAATGATCCTGATGTGGTGAAATTATTGGATGAGGTGCGATCGCTTTTGGCTAGCAATCAAGAACTAGCTGCCAAGGTTGAGGAGTTGCAGATAAAAATTCAGCAATCAGGTAAGCAGGTTAATATTGGCAAACAAATCAATGTCAATCAGTCAGGCAATAACAACACTCAAAATAATACTTTCAATTAATGACCACAAAAGTACGCGATCTGATTAGGTTGATTGAGGCTGATGGGTGGTTTTTGGTTGATACTGTGGGTAGTCATCGCCAGTACAAGCATCCAACTAAGGCAGGAAAGGTGACAGTGGCGGGTAAGTTGAGCGATGATGTTCGTAAAGGAACGCTGGCAAGTATTCTCAGACAGGCAGGTTTAAAATGATTGACCAATATCTAATCGTCTTGGAAAAAAGTGACACTGGGTTTTCGGCATATTCACCTGATGTGGCGGGTTGTATTGCTACGGGTGAGACTTTGGAAGATACAACAAAATTAATGAGATCGGCGTTGGTTTTGCATCTTGTCGATGTCGATGAGTTACCGAAGCCGCGTGGGATTGATGCTTATTTAGATGCTTTGCGTGATTCGGAAGGTGAAGAGTTTTATTTAACGCATATTTCTGTGGAGAGTTTGCAGGAGGTGAGCCGTGAGCAATCCCGAAGTTAACATCAATCAAGACGGAACGAAGAATACGCAAAACAATACTTTCAACTACACCCAAATTATTCAGGCGGCAAAACGGGCGGGAAGCTTGATCAATTTGCCGCAGACTAATGTAACTTTTTTTGCGGGACGGGATCAGGATCTAGAAAAAGTACATAGCCTTTTTCAGCAAAATCAACGGGTGGCGGTGTCAGCCTATGTCAAGGGAATGGGCGGTGTCGGCAAAACTGAGTTGGCGATTCAATATGCTTTGCGGCATCTGCTGAGCGACTATCGCGGCGGCATCTGTTGGTTACAAGCTAATGGCGATCTGGCGATCCAGTTACAGGATTTTGTGCGGGTGCAGCTAGCTAAATCCATACCTGATGATTTGGTTACGGCGGAGAATTTGGCGGCTTATTGTTGGCGATGTTTGACTGAGCATTTAAGCGCCGAGTCTGTAACTCCAGCAGATCCGCAAAAGATGTTGGTAATCTTGGATGATGTGATGGACTACGAAGCTTTAAAGCCATATTTGCCAAGCATGGGAGGCAATTTCACGGTGTTAGCGACGACGCGGCTAGAGTTGGGTGGGGCGATGCAGCAACATCGATTGGATATTTTAGAAATATCGGCGGCTGAGGCTCTATTACTGTCATTTTTGCCTATGGATGATCCTCGTAGGACAAGTTCAGAAATTAAGGCTCTTTGTGAATGGTTGGGGCGGTTGCCTTTAGCGATCGAGTTGGTGGGGCGATATTTGGCTTTGCCTAATCAACAAGATACTTCTATTGCGGATTTACTCAAGCGATTGCAGACAGAATGCATGACTCAGCTAGAAAAGTTAACCGTAGAAGAAAAGAAACTATTACCGAAAAACTTAAATGTTGTGGCTTCTTTTAACCTGAGTTGGCAAGAGCTATCACCACCAGCGCAAAGATTGGCTTGTTTGCTAGGTTTGTTTGCCCTTGCGCCGATCCCTTGGCAATTAGCTGAAGATGCGGCGCTATTTTCGCCACAACAAAACTGGTGGCAGTCTTTGGGGAAATTTTTTCAAAAGAATTCCTTGGAATTTCAGTGCGGTGATTTGAAAACGCTCCGAGGTGAATTACTAAATCTCAATCTATTGCAACGAGAAGATCAGGGTGTTTATCAACTGCATCAGCTACTCCGCGAATATTTCCAGTTTCAATTGCAACAACATCCCGAATGGCAAGTTTTGCGACAACAGGTGACGGTATTTCTATTAACGATTTCCAAAAACATCGGACAAACGCTCACCCAAGAACAAGTTAAGGAAATTACCCCAGCAATTCTCCATTTAGAAAAGCTCGGTAGCGAACTGCTCGAGCATATTCCCAATCCTGAAGATGATTTGATTTGGGCGTTTTTAGGAATTGCTAGATTTTATGGAGGTCAAGGATTATATGCTTTAGCCCTAATTTCATATCAAAATTGCCTTAAAACTACAGAATCACGTTTGGGAGTAGACCATCCCTCTGTAGCCACCAGTCTCAACAATCTCGCAGAACTTTACAAATTGCAAGGGAAATACAGCGAAGCCGAACCGATGTATCTGCGATCGCTCGAAATTCGGGAACGACAACTAGGAGCAGACCATCCTGATGTCGCCCAAAGCCTCAACAATCTTGCAGGGCTTTACTATTCCCAAGGGAAGTATAGCGAAACCGAACCTCTGTATTTGAGATCACTCGAAATCTGGGAGCGGCAACTAGGAGCAGATCATCCACTTGTCGCTACCAGCCTCAATAATCTCGCATTACTTTACAAATCTCAAGGGAAGTACAGCGAAGCCGAACCGATGTATCTGCGAACGCTCAAAATCAGGGAACGGCAACTAGGAGTAGACCATCCTGATTTTGCCCAATGTCTCAATAATCTTGCAGAATTTTATAAATCGCAAGCGAAGTCCAGCGAAGCCGAATCTCTCTATTTGAGATCGCTCGAAATCTGGGAACGCCAACTAGGAGCAGATCATCTAGATGTCGCTACCGGTCTCAACAATCTCGCATTACTTTATAAATCGCAAGGGAAGTACAGCAAAGCCGAACCACTCTTAAACCGCGATCGCCCCATACAGACTCCGTAGATTATGCACCGAGACGGTCTTCTTGCCTTCCATTGGCGGCACCACCTGCATCAAGGCGGACGAACAGAC
>JANNDZ010000065.1:0-4355 GCA_031378395.1 Pseudanabaena sp. OTE_75_metabat_487_sub | reverse complement strand
CAACATATTGCAACTAAAGTTTGATTGCAGAGGTGTCGCTTTGTAAAGATTGTTTAGCACCACCTTGGGATAAGCATCGCGTTTTAGCTCGATTACCAAACGCATCCCATCGCGATCGCTTTAATCACGAATATCAGAGATGCCATCAATTTTCTTCTCATTGACCATTTCTGCGATGCGTTCGATCAGCGCCGCCTTATTAGTTTGGTAAGGCATTTCGGTGATGATAATCGCCTCGCGATCCTGTCGTCCAGAAGCCGAAATTGTTTCAAAGCTAGCCACCGCCCTCATAGTCACGGAGCCTCGCCCCGTCGTGTAGGTTTCGCGAGCGCCATCTGTTCCCAAAATCAAAGCACCTGTAGGGAAGTCGGGACCTGGAATATATTGCATCAATTCCAAATCCGTCAGCATCGGATCAGCAATCAGCGCCACTAAGCCATCTACCAACTCGCCCAAGTTGTGTGGTGGAATATTTGTCGCCATCCCCACGGCGATCCCTGAGGAACCATTTAGCAACAATTGGGGGATTCTAGCAGGTAATACCAGTGGCTCCTGTTGCGAGCCGTCATAGTTATCGCCAAAGTTAACCGTATCGCGCTCGATATCCTGAATCAGACCGAACTGTGAGATGCGGGTCAGCCGACATTCGGTATATCGCATCGCAGCGGCGGGATCGTTATCGACTGAGCCAAAGTTACCGTGACCATCGACCATGCGATCGCGCATCGAAAAGTCCTGCGCCATCCGCACCAGTGCTTCATAGACAGCAGTATCGCCGTGGGGGTGGTATTTACCGATTACGTCACCGACCACACGGGCACATTTCCGAAATGGGCGATCTGCGGTCATGCCCAACTCATGCATAGCGAAGAGAATGCGGCGATGTACTGGCTTGAGTCCATCACGGGCATCGGGAAGGGCGCGACCGACGATCACGCTCATGGCATATTCCAGATACGATCGCGACATTTCGCCGCGCAGGTCTGTTGGAATAATCCGATCTTCTAAGATATCAGTCATACGGCTACTCAAATTCTCCTTGCATTGCTTGGCAGTGCTTGCCCCGTGTGATCTAGGCAATTCTTACTAAGTGTCTTTACTATTATAAGGCTTTGCGGGGTTTGTGAGGCGATTTAGCAAGCAGTTTAGACCGTGGCACTGGTCAGTTAAGGCGTGAGGGAAGAAAAGCCCCGTAATGATAGCAACTCCAGCATAGAAATCGGTCGGTGAAATAGCCCGATCACCATAACTGGAGTCTTGTTCTTTCCTAAGCCAAGATGGGGTCTCACCCAGTTGTGAACTAAGCGTTGCACCGTGACCGTTCGTTGCAATCCCTGCGTATCATTAGCATACAGGTTTTGTCTACGGCGATAATCGCTACACCGTCTTCTCAAAGCACTGTTGTTTGCTTCATTGTGATTGGCATGAACGTCACTCTTGTCGCTGATAGCAGTATAGGGATGCTCAGGTTTGAGCCATTCGACACGAGGATTTCCCTGTGACCCTTTGATTTTGATGGCAACTTCCAAGCCATGTCGCCATACTTTCCGATGTCCATACTCACGGCTTACTTCGGTGGATTTGAGGTAGACACTTGCCATTTGCCATAGTTGTTGGGCATATCTCCTTTCTCCATCGGTAAACCATCGGATGTATTGACTTGCCTTTGCCCATGGCACTGATGTTTTGGTTGCTTTAGCAAATAGTTCCGTATTTTTGACTCCTGCCCTTGCTTCAATCCAATAGCGACTCTTACGCTCAATGAATGTTACTGTCCATCCTTTTGACTCTGAGGGGGGGAAGGTTCTCGCCTACGCGAGTATAAACCTCATCTCCCTCAACTGTTATGTCCGCTCCTACTGGTGCGGGGGGACTCCATTTCTCTGACTGGGCTGCCAATTTTTGCTCCCATCTCATGATACTTGTGTGAGATTTTTCCAGCACTCTCCCACTGCCTCTGATTCCCATACCTTCACTCCTCATCTTCAGCGCAAATGAAACCCCACACTTGCTGGGGTTCTCAACCTTGACATTGCCGTTACTGTCCTTTCGCTAAATCTCTTACCGCATCCTTTGCATAAGTAGTTCTGGATGGCTTTACCATTTTGATGGTGATGTTTGCCGTTTTTGATGATTTTTTGGCTCTGGCAGTGTGGGCATTCCATAGCTTTCTCCTTGGCTCTGACTCTATTTTCTCACAACACAAATTCACTGACCATTGCCCACATAAGCACCCAGCCGCTCTAATATGTCGGGGTTACTCATAGGGTTGTGGGCAAGGCTCTCCCACATTACCAGATCTTCCAATCACTCCAATTGAGATTGAAAATAGAAGTATCGGGAAATGCGATCGCATTATTGTTTTTTACTAACATTTGCTGTAATTTCGTAAGTTGTGAGCTTACCCTTGGTAAATCTTCAACTAGTTGATAAGGGAGAATTCCTTCAGACAGAGCAAAATCAGCAGTTGTACCTGCGGCGGCTCCCACAGACCATTCATAGGAATGGACACGATAGCCTGCGGCGACGATATAACTAAAAGCGATGTTTTTCCCAGACACGATCAGATTATCAACTTTTTGAGGAATTAGCGATCGCAATGGGATTTGCCCTGGGAATGCTGGCCCATGTCCATTGCGAACTCCTGCGCGTTCAGTATTTCCTGCTTTCTCGACTGGATATTCACTCAAGCAAGGATGGAAGTCTAGATAATATTGGGCAATGCCGATCGCATCAGGATAGATCGTCGAGCGGGTGCGGCGAGGAATTTTGTTTGGCTCAGTATTATTTCTAATAGTGCTAGCTGCTTCTAAACCCGACAAAGCTTTCCATAAACTGCGGTAGGTTGATTCTGAAAGTTTATTTTGATAAAGTTCAGTACTAAAATCGACCTGCGAGACATCAATTTCCGACATGCTAAATCCTTCAGGATAGCCATAGGAAGGACGACCAATAATCCGCCTTGATTCACGAATATATGGGTATTTGGACAGCCCATGCAAAGTCCCCATTGGCGAGTCAAAGCCCGTTAGTAAACGGTGATTAGGAAATGGCTTTTTCCAATCAGTTTTTTGTTGTGAATCTGTTGTTCCTGCGACTAGCCAATAGTAGAAACCAAGCGCGATTTCTTCGCCACTCTTAAGGGTTTCTGTGCGTAAGCCACCCATCCATCCATTTGGCTCTAGTTGTCCCATGCGTTGCAATTGCGCTTGAGAGTAAATGAGATTATCCTTGTCTGTCCCTGGGCGATAATCATTGCCCCATACCCAGTTCTGCATGGAGATATCACCTGCTTTCATGGCAGAAACGCCAAAGGCATTTTTTTTAGGATTTTCTGATTCAGCACTCCAGATTCGTCGATAGGTAAAGATCGTATCAAAGTTGGCGAGATTTGGTTTTGGGTCGGAACCGTAATAGGGTAAATAGCGATCGTAAGATTCAGGCTTCTTTTGTGGTTGTGCTTCTTTGGTTTGCTCCATTGCAAAGGTATAGGTAAACCCTTGAGTGCAATAAGTATCATTCGCGGTTACGGGTGAAGATGGATTGAGATGCGATCGCGGATCGATGCCTAAGCGATAGGGAACATCTGCTAGAGCAATGATTTCCCCTGTTTCGGTGGAGTCAATCACGAACCAATCACTTGGGCGCTGTTTTGAGCTGACAAGAGGAATAAACCGAATAACTTGTTTTTGTAATCGCGGCGAATTTTCGTAGCGATATGCGTCTTCAATAATTTGCGAAAGTGGTTCAGTATTTAATGGTGGCGTATTTGGCGCGGGACTATGTTGAATGGCGATCGCGCGATCAATCAGTTTGCCATCCGCACTCATTTCCAACTTCTTAATTATGGTATTAGGAAACCATTTCAGCTTACCATTACCTTTTTGGGCTGCTTCCTGCAACATTACCACTAGTATTTGCTGCGCGGTATTGGGGATAAAACAAGAAACACTTACCCAACAATCTCCCGCATTCAACTTTCCATAATTCTGTTCAATTCGTTTCCGAAATTCTGTATATCCTTGAGGAAAAAACCACAGATTGCGCTGTTTCTTAGCTTCATCTAATGCGGAAGTTCCTTGAGCAGTAATCTGCCCACCCACCCAATCAGTAATTTCAGTCATGCAGACAGTGCGTCCAGCTAGTAGACCTTCGTACGCCGCTGCTGTACCTGCGACACCACCACCCACGATCAGGATTTCACAATCTTCAGTGCGGACTGGTGCTTTAGGAAGAGAATTTTGGGCGATCGCAAGATCGGCAATTCCTATAGAACCGACTGACATCGCTGATATAGCGATCGCATAGCTTGAAAACCAAGTTTTAGAACTGAGCTTTTTCAATGATTTTGACAT
>JANNDZ010000045.1:0-1501 GCA_031378395.1 Pseudanabaena sp. OTE_75_metabat_487_sub | reverse complement strand
CCAACGTGACGCAAGGCACAAATAGCATCTAGCATTAGAGAGGCTCGATCGATCGACTTTAAACTTTCGGGTGTAAGAGCGACCGTATATTGATAGCTAGTACAGTGCATTTCTGATCCATGAAGAGAAGTTTTGCCTTTGGTGCCGCCTTTTGCTCCAAAAGCAACATCACCCCAAAAAGGGTCAAGGCTCATTGCCCGACTAACTTCTAGAGCACCACGCCTTTTGGTTGTAGCATCTTTGTTGTCAGTGCTTTTCTTTGCATCCATGAAACCAAATAAATCATCATCAGCAAACTCTACAGCATTGAATTGACCATCTTTCTTGAAGTTGTACTGATCTTTGTCTGGGTCAAAAGTCCGATTCACCTTCGTTGGATCGAGATTCTGTAAATATTCACGTAAGCCCCACCGAATCGCCTCTGCGCTAACGGTAGTATATTGATCGTTACCCCGTGTAATCTTTTGCAGAGTAGATAGTGTACTACCATCACCCTCTCCCCGATTATTGGCTGCAACAGCAGTGGATGTAACAATCGTAGCGAAAACGTGCATAGACATAATTAAGTTTCCTGGTTAATAATTAGAGTGAATGATTAATAGTTATGCTAGTAAATCAAGATCAGTATCTTCAACATCTGGAGTAGATTCGATCGAGATATCCTCTCCTTCGAGGGCATCGCCTTTCTTACTGGTGTAAGTAGCCACTGCCAACAAAGCCAAGTCTCTGGCCGATCGCCAGTTTGCCTCCCGATGAATCCAAGAATATATTTGTGGTCCAGCCGACCGCATCGCCTTATTCCGAAACTGACTCAAAAAATCCACTAATGCAGTAGCAAATTCTTGTTGAGTACTTGGTCGTTGCAATCGATAAATTACTTTGTCTGTTACTTGTCCATAATCTGGCTTTCTACCTTGTTTAGTTGCTTGAATATATTGCCCATACAAATAAGTACTAAAAGCACCCTGCACAGCATCAAATAAAACACGTTCGTCGTCACTAAGATATTGAGTCATTGTTACTAATCCTTTTCTTTCAAGAAAATCATTTTGTTTGCGAAATTCAAAAAATCCGCTATACCAAGGCTTACTGGCGACCAAGTTATCGCACATCCAAGGCAGAGCCTTAGAAATTGCTAGCCAAGGCTCTCCTTTGTCGTTAATTTTGACCTGTGCCGGAAATGAAGAGTAAGCAGATCGATAAATCTCCAACACTCGATCAATGGCCTTCACCCGATGTACTGCCTGCTTGAGATATTTCTGTTGACCATCCCAGGTTTGTCCCCCAAGCTGATAAACCTCGCACTAGTCCACACCAGCAGAATCAGCATCACTAGCTGTCTTTTCCTGTAATAAAAAGCGCAGGGCTGACTCTCCTGCCCCACTACTCCGAAAATCACGATAAGTTCGAGCATAGAAATTTTGCTTGTGTCTTATCCATTTTTTCAAATTATGAACTTCTGGAATTACTACAGCCGATCGCAAGCTGGGCAACTGATAAT
>JANNDZ010000013.1:0-2123 GCA_031378395.1 Pseudanabaena sp. OTE_75_metabat_487_sub | reverse complement strand
GCCGCTTCACGGTTTTGGTTTTTAATTAGTAAGGTGGGCATTGCCCTCCTTACTTTATGATTTTTTGGCTTTAAGAAAAGCTATATAATTTAAGTCATAGCGCAAAGCGCTGTAATTTACATTTTTGCTAAGGAGTTGTATATGCTAGACAAGCGCGACTATACCCTAATCATCGATAAAAGTGGAAGCATGTCAAACACTGACAGAGGCACTAACAAAAGTCGGTGGGAAATTGTCAAGGAATCGACGCTTGCCCTTGCTCGTAAATGCGATCAGTTAGACCCAGACGGGATTACGGTGTATTTGTTCTCAGGAAAGTTTAAGCGATACGACAATGTGTCGGCAGTGAAGGTTGAGCAAATTTTCCAAGAAAATGATCCGATGGGTGGCACAAATTTAACCGCAGTTTTGCAAGACGCGATTAATCAATACTTTCAAAGGAAAAAGGTTGGTCAAGCTAAGGCTGGGGAAACAATTTTAGTGATTACGGATGGAGAACCAGATGATCGCCGTTCTGTGTTTGAAGTCATCATCGACGCAACACGCCGTCTAAATTCAGATGAAGAACTAGCAATCTCCTTTATTCAAGTGGGTTCCGATGCTAGTGCCACTGATTTCCTCAAGGCTCTAGATGATAAGTTACAGAGCATCGGAGCGAATTATGACATCGTGGATACGATCACACTTAGTGATATGGAAGATATGACACTTGCGGAAGTGTTGTTGAGCGCGATTAATGATTAATGTAATGAGATCTGCGCAAAGCGCGTCTCTCATTGCCAATTTAAATAACTAATAGAAGTAATAAATCAAATGGAATCTCTTGAGTCCATTCTTTCGGATCTTCAGGGCAAGTATAAAGATCTAGAAACTAGTAAACAGGGTAAAGATGAGAAGACGACTACTCCGTTACCCAGTCAAACCATTAGACCATCGATCGCACCAGCCGCTAATTCTTTGGATAGTCTGTTAAATGATTTGCGGAGTAATTCGCAAATTAATTCACAAAACTATGGGCCTGATTATCGATCTCAGCAGGTAATACCCGAAGTTATTCCTAAACATACTTCACCAGCGATCGATCGCGATATACAGCAGATTGCTAATCAGCAAAAAGCCAAAGATCAAGAAGAGATCACAAAAACGGCAACTGGATGGTTAAAAAAGCTCGATCCACTTGGTGGTGAAGGCTTATGGTTTGAGGAATTTGCCAAAAACTATCCTTCTCGGTTAGAAGCAGCGATCGCTTTACTCCAATCCAAATAATTATAAAAAAACAGTTTTATGTGGCTCGGCTCTGCCTCTACATATAAAACTAAATCGCAGGAACCTAACTTATGAACATTTACCGTCTAGCCGTTTTAAGTGACAATTACGTTTTTGTCTTGCATGATCCTGCCAGCAATACAGCAGCAGTAGTTGATCCTGCTGTACCTGAACCTGTTCTTGCTAAATTGGAAGAATTAGGTGCAGAATTAGTTGCGATTTTTAATACCCATCACCATAGTGATCATGTTGGTGGTAACAAGACCCTGATCAAAAAATTCCCTGATGCAATTGTTTATGGTGGCGAAAAAGACCGCGATCGCATTCCCCATCAGCAAGTTTTTTTAAAAGGTGGCGATCGGGTTACTTTTGGCGATCGGGAAGCTCAGGTGTTTTTTGTGCCTGGTCATACCTACGCTCACATAGCCTATTATTTTGAGCCAAGGGGTGACCAAGGTGGTGAATTATTCTGTGGCGATACTTTGTTTGCAGGAGGCTGTGGCAGGTTGTTTGAAGGCACGCCTGCGGAAATGCTTGCCTCACTGGATCAATTGCGTCAGTTGCCTGACGATACCCGTGTCTGGTGCGCCCATGAGTATACCCTTGGCAATCTCAAGTTTGCTCTGACAGTAGATAGCGAAAATCCTGATTTACAAGAACGCATGACTACAGCAACCGCAATGCGGCAGAGAGGTGAAGCAACTGTACCAACTACGATTGGTCTGGAAAAGCGGACTAATCCATTTATGCGCTGGGATTTTCCTGCAATTCAGCGATCGGCTGGTATTGATATTCCCGATCGCGTATTTGCCAGAATTCGTGGCAAAAAAGATAATTTTTATTTACTAAAAATTATC
>JANNDZ010000937.1:0-4587 GCA_031378395.1 Pseudanabaena sp. OTE_75_metabat_487_sub | reverse complement strand
CTGCAAAGAAAAAGGCAAGTCGTCTTTGGCGATGCTGTCTAACAAGTTTTTGTGAAAATTTCTTGAAAAGGTTCCATAAATACATATGTGGTTGTTCTCCCTAATTAAGCATGAGAAAGGGTTTAATAAATTCAAGGCTGCGTCCCAATTTCCCGATCGCTAATCGCAAAGACAGTTACATTATGCAAAAGGTTTCATTACCATCTCAGATACTTCCCGACACTGTAGCGATCGCTACGAACCAAATGAGCTATCAAACTAAATTTCGCACACTTTTGATGGATATTTCTGTTGCAATCACCAAGGGAAGTAAAACTGCGCTAATTGGCGCAACAGGATCTGGGAAAACGACATTTTTGCGTCTGCTAAACCGTTTGACCGATCCATCGGTGGGGACAGTTTCTTTAAATGGTAAAAATATTCAAGAAATTCCGATTCAAACTTTGCGGAGGCGCGTGTTGCTGGTTCCACAGGAGCCGAGCTTATTAGGAATGACTGTTGTTGAAGCGATCGCCTATCCTCTCAAGTTGCAAAATTTTACACAGAGCGAAATTGATGCGCGATCGCAAAAATGGCTAGATAAATTGCAGCTTGATCCCAAATTACTAAATCGTGCTGAGCTAGAGTTATCGCTTGGTCAAAGACAATGGGTTGCGATCGCCAGAGCCTTAGTCATGGAGCCAGAAATACTATTACTAGATGAACCCACATCAGCTTTAGATCGCGGGTTATCGCATTTATTACTGGATGTTTTAACTGAGTTAACCCAATTACCCCAGCCTGTAACAGTGGTGATGATCAATCATCAGCTTGATTTAGTCCAATCATGGTGCGATCGGCTAATTTGTTTACACAAAGGTCAGCTAGTCCAAGATACGGTCGCTAGTCTTGTTAATTGGCAGGATATTGATAATTTGTTAAGACGCGATTCTCTTTCCCCACAAAGCGATGAATTTTAAGAAAAGGCGGCGCTTCGCGCCGCCTTTTCTTAAAATTTAGCCAATTTGATAAGTTTGATTTCTCCCTAACTCTTTAGCTCGATATAGCGCATAGTCAGCAGCCGTCAGCAACACTGAAGGGTGGGAATCGGTCACAGGAACCAAAGAAGTTACGCCCATACTTAGAGTCACAAGCTGACTAACTGCTGAATCCTCGTGGGGAATTGCTAACTCTAGTAGTTCCTGTCGAATAGTCTCAGCAATTGCTATAGAGCCTTCTATGTCAGTATTCGGCAACACCAGCACAAATTCCTCGCCGCCATAACGCGCTACCAAATCCGCAGGACGATGTACTGATTGCTTGATCAAAAGCGAAACTTTGCGTAGACAATCATCCCCAGCCACATGCCCATAGGTGTCGTTATAGTTTTTAAAAAAATCAATATCACACATGATCAAAGACAATGGCAACCGCTCTCTTGCCAGTCTCTGCCACTCTTGTTCTAAGTACTCATCAAAGCAGCGGCGATTAGCAAGCTGAGTTAAACCATCTAAATTGACTAATCGCTCTAATTTTTCGTTAGCTTCTTGAAGTAAGGTTTCCGCAATAATCCGACTATTAATTTCTAGCTTAAGTCGTTCATTTTGTTCTTGTAGCTGTCTTTGTAATCTGCGTAATGTAAGCTGATTCTCGACTCTGGCAAGTACTTCCGCAATTTGAAATGGCTTAGTAATATAGTCAACGCCGCCCACCGCAAATGCTTGTACTTTGTCTAAAACTTCGTCCCGTGCACTAATAAAAATTACGGGAATATCACGAGTGAGGTCGCTAGATTTTAATTGTTCACAGACCTGAAACCCATTCATATTGGGCATATTAATATCTAAAACTACTAAGTCAGGCATTTCAGTCTGTGCTGTTGAAACTGCTTTTAAGCTATCACTTACACCAACTACTCGATAACCCCTACGTGTCAACATAGTTATTAGTAAATGTAAGTTAGGCTGCGTATCATCTATAACTAGGACGTACTCTTTTTTAGGCAAGGCTTCAGGCAGTTGCATTTTCCTATCTTCAGACTGTTATGAACGCAGGTATTAAAATTTATTGCTCTATAGTATGGGTTTTCAGAGCCAAATCACTTCATATCTCAAAGATATCTGAAGACCTGATTGTTTACTAGACTATTTGTCTATGTAGATTGTTCTAGCAGGTAAACTTTAGACTATGTGTATCTTAAAACATGTATTTGGCTAATCTTTATAGCTATCGCCACGTTAAACCCAAGGATAAAAGGCGGCGCGGAGCGCCGCCTTTTATCCTTGGGTTTCTAGCAATTGCCATATCAGTTAAGATACAGAGTAGTGTTGATTGCCTTAGGCTTCATCATAAATTTTCTTAATCATTGTGTTAGCTAATGTCTAGTAGTGCATCTCAAAGAATCGATCTCTCAGGAAGTGCTTTGGGAATGGTTTCAACTATTAGTTTCCCTGCGATCGTTGGAACTGCTGACATGATGCTCAAATCGGCAACTGTGAGACTGGTCGGATATGAAAAAGTTGGTAATGGGTTTTGCACAGCAATCATACGCGGTCAGATTACTGATGTCCGCATGGCAGTAGAGGCGGGAGCCGAAACTGCTAGAGAATTTGGGCAATTAGTCTCCACGATTGTGATTCCCCGCCCCTATCCTAATTTAGAAGCGATTTTGCCAATTAGCACCCGCCTTAGTCAGTTAACTGATGGGCGCTATAGCCGTCTTAGCAATCAGGCGATCGGGTTGCTAGAAACACGCGGATTTCCAGCGATGGTGGGAGCTGCCGATATGATGTTGAAATCAGCAGACGTTCATCTAGCAGGCTATGAAACGATTGGCGCAGGACTATGTACAGCAATTATTCGCGGTAACGTGGCGGATGTGGCGATCGCGATCGAAGCAGGGATGTATGAAGCCGAGCGCATTGGTGAGTTTCATACTTTGATGATTATTCCCCGCCCTCTTGACGATCTTGAAGAAACCTTACCGACATCAGAATATTGGATCGAATCACCAATACCTGTAAATATTCCGATGATTGCTTTACAAGAACAAGAAAGGGAATTAGTACAATTACCTAATCTAGAGATTGCCGAAGTTGAAACTATTTCGATTGGCGATCTCTAAACACTGACAAAAACAACCTGTTGGTTTCTTGCTATTTGTTTTAGTTGGGGATACTGGATTGTAAAATAGTTCAGCAAGAGAATTTGCAGCCTGAACTCCTTCATCCTCAAGGAAATAAGCCCTGATTATATCGACTATTTAGATTTATCATGACGGCTTATATTGTCAAATGTACCGCCACTCGTTATCGTAGATATAAAGATAGAGTTGAATATATTAATATTATTCAATTTCTCTGATTATTCAGATTTAAGATGGCTATATCCGTAGTAATAAATACTTATATATTATTTTTTAAATAACTATTTAAGTAACTAATTGCAACAACAAGTCAAAGAATATCTGTAAATTAGCTGCGAAAAGCTACTTTCAAAAAAGTAGCTACAAACGTGCGCCAAGCGTCATCTCATTTTTATATTGTATTAAAAATTTGAAATTTGATGTTTCAAGCGAACCGATCGTAGCTAAGATCAATAGTTGCGCTCGTGCATCTACATCTTTTGATAGATACAACCGCGAGAACTTCAGTTTTTTAGAGAGTCGTAAGGATACTGGCTTAAATTATGCCGATCGCTATTGGAATGATCGAGACTAGAGGCTTTCCCGCAATTGTAGAAGCGGCTGATGCCATGGTCAAAGCAGCTCGTGTCACCCTTGTGGGTTACGAGAAAATTGGTAGTGGACGAGTAACTGTCATCATCAGAGGTGATATCTCTGAGGTGAAAGCATCCATTGCTGCTGGTGTTGAAGGTGCAAATCGGGTTAATGGGGGCGAAGTTGTTTCGACTCACACCATTGCTCGACCACACGAAAACCTAGAATATGTACTACCTATTCGCTATACGCGAGAAGTAGAACAATTTGCTTTTTAGACTTGCTTTATTTGATTGCTTTTTCTGATTGTCTCAAAAAGACTTTCAAAAAAAAGTATCAAAAGACTAATTTTTCATTAATTTCATTATTTATTTTTCTAGGAGAACATGAATTATGGCGATCGCAGTTGGAATGATTGAAACCCTTGGTTTCCCTGCCGTTGTAGAAGCAGCAGATGCCATGGTCAAGGCAGCTCGCGTAACCTTAGTCGGATACGAAAAGATCGGTAGTGGTCGCGTCACCGTTATCGTTCGTGGCGATGTATCCGAAGTACAAGCTTCAGTAGCAGCAGGTACTGAGTCCGTAAAGCGTGTAAACGGCGGACAAGTACTTTCCACACATATCATTGCGCGTCCTCACGAAAACCTCGAGTATGTTCTACCTATTCGCTACACCGAAGAAGTCGATCAGTTCCGTGACAATGTAAACTCCATCCGTCCTATCAACCGCCCATAGTAGAGCCTTAACTAGCGCGATCGTACTAGGATTTGCTCTATGTATCTGCTCAGCTAGCGTGATCTTGTATTTCCATCACGTCCATTTCATTCTGGAAACGTACTTATAACAATATGCAAATTGCTAGGGTTTACGGTACGGTCGTCAGTACCTAC
>JANNDZ010000909.1:0-6361 GCA_031378395.1 Pseudanabaena sp. OTE_75_metabat_487_sub | reverse complement strand
TTTCTGTCCGATTTCAGCGAGATTGGCTTCAGCACTGATGCTTTCGTAGACGAATTTACCATCGCTAATCACTAGAATGCGATCGCTTAGAGTCAAAATCTCATCAAGATCTTCGCTGACCAAGAGTACAGCAACACCACGATTTCGAGCTTCCACAATTTGATTATGAATATACTCAACCGCTGCGAAGTCTAGACCAAAGACAGGATTTGCCACAATCAATAGCTTGATGTACTCAGCAGACAGCTCTCTCGCAAGAACTGTACGCTGCACATTACCACCTGAGAGATTACCGACAGGAGTTTCAGGTGATGGCGTTTTGATCGAGAAGACTTTGATCAAGTTCTTGGCAGTTTCGCGAATTGCTTTGAATAGCAGTAAAATTCCACCTTTAGCTTGCGGAGTTCGATCAAAGGTTCGCAAAGCTAGATTTTCAGCGACGCTCATATGGGGTACACAGGCGTTTCGCAGGGGTTCTTCGGGCAGTGAGAATACCTGATGGCTATACATTTCCTTGCGCGTCGAATAGTAGCGATCGCCATTGACAAAAACTTCGCCAGCAGTGGGGACGCGCTGACCAGAGAGAACTTCCACTAGTTCTTTTTGCCCATTGCCAGATACACCAGCGATACCAACGATTTCGCCGCCTTTGATTTTTAAATCAACGCCAGCAACAGCTTCTAAACCATTGTCGCGATCGGCATGGATATTTCGCACTTCGAGAACGAGATTATCGGTCGCAACTTCTGTTTTGATCACTTGACGTGCTTCTTTGGCTTCACCGAGCATCATTGCTGCCATATCCGAGACTAACAGATCTTTAGTAGAACCTGTCCCTGCAAATTTACCTTTACGCAGCACCGTGACATCATCGGCAAAGGCAGTAATCTCACGGAACTTGTGACTGATCATCAGCACGCTCAAGCGTCCTGCGGTAACTTCCTCACGCAAGAGTCCTAACACTTCATCGGCTTCTTGAGGAGTCAAAACTGACGTTGGTTCATCAAGAATGAGAATGCGACTTTTGAGATAAAGTTGTTTGAGAATTTCTAACTTCTGCTTTTGTCCAGCCGCTAATTGCGAGATTGGGGTATTGAGATCAATTTTAAAAGGAGCCGATGCCATGAATGCTTCTAGCTTTTCTAATTCATCCTTCCAATTAATGATTGTCGGAGTGTCAGGACGCACCAACAAAAGATTCTCGGCGACCGTCATCGCAGGCACAACTGTGAAATGTTGATAAACCATGCCAATGCCATAGTTATAGGCATCACGAGGACTGTTGATTTCGCGAGAATGCTTGTTAATCAAAATATCGCCGTGACTCGCAGCATGGAAACCCATAATGCATTTGACCAGCGTGCTCTTGCCAGCACCATTTTCACCGAGTAGTGCATGAAAAGTTCCAGGAGCAAGCTTGAGCGAGACATTATCAACAGCTACGAACGAGCCAAACTTCTTAGAGATATTTATTAGCTCTAATTCAGGTGGTAAGTGCGATCGCAGGGTATCGGCGGAAACACTAGATGGAATAGTCAAGGGTGGTATCGACTCTCTCATAGATTCTTCTTCAACCAGATTATCAGCAAGATTGCTTTCAAGATCGTCAGGCATCGGTTTTTCCATAGCAACGTACTACTTAAAGCGTTTTAATAATTTAACTAGAAATTTTGGGCGATCGCTGTAGTCAATGTTTCAGAATCACTGACTGCACCAAATACGCCGCCTTGCATTTCAATCATTTTCAAAGCGGCAAGATGATTGCCATAGTCAGTTGCACCTGTGCAATCAGACAACATTAAACATTCATAGCCGCGATCGTTAGCATCACGCATGGTCGTATGGACGCAGACATCGGTGGTAATGCCCGACAAAATAATATTTTGAATACCATTGCGTTTCAAAAGTAGGTCGAGATCGGTGGCATAAAATGAGCCTTTTCCAGGTTTGTCGATAATCGGTTCACCTGCGATCGGGTAAAGCTCTGGAATGATATCCCAGCCTTTTTCGCCACGGACTAAGATTTTGCCACAGGGGCCATCATCGCCAATGCCTGCACCGATTCTTTGCGATCGCCAGCGCTTGTTTTCAGGCAAATCTGATAAGTCGGGGCGATGACCTTCGCGGGTGTGAATAATCAGAAAGCCTTTTTCGCGGAATAGGGTTAAAACTTTTTTAATTGGCTCAATCGGTGCGCGGGTGAGTGAGAGGTCATAGCCCATTTTGTCCACATAGCCACCGACTCCACAGAAGTCTGTCTGCATATCGATGATGATCAGGGCAGTATTGTCTGGTCTGAGGTCGCCGTTGTAGGGGTAAGGATAGGGCGTAGAGTTAATATGCATAAGCGATTTTTTTACGATTAATACAAATTGCGTTGTAGATTTGTATTAATTGTTGATGATCTGGTTAGCTCAGACTGTTACTCAGAAACTTATAGCGATCGCAGCTTTAATCTGCTAAATAAAATGAATACTTTTTATCCTGAGAATCAAGAACAGTGGCGAGAATGGTTGGCTAGGAATCATTCTATAGAAAGCTCTATTTGGTTAATCTATTACAAGAAAAACAGTGGCAAACCTTCCATGAATTACAGTGATGCTGTAGACGAAGCTCTCTGTTTTGGCTGGATAGACAGCAAAGCAAAGTCTATTGACGCAGAAAAGTATATGCAGTTTTTCAGTGTAAGAAAGCCAAATAGTGTGTGGTCAAGGGTAAATAAGGAGAAGGTCGCTAGTCTAATTGAGAAGAACCTGATGACGCAAGCTGGACTTGAGGCGATCGCGATCGCAAAAAGTAATGGCTCTTGGAACATTCTTGATGAAGTTGAAGCTTTAATAATTCCCAATGACTTGATGACAGCATTGTCTTTAAATCCAGAGGCAAAAGAATATTTTTTGAATTTAAGTCGAACTGACAAGCGAAATCTTTTGCAATGGATAACTTTAGCGAAAAGGGAAGAGACTCGGCAAAAACGAATTAGAGATATTGTATTTTCCGCAGAAAATAAAAGAAAGCCCAAGCAGTTTTGAGAATAACCACCAGTAAAATATCATTTGTGGGCTTGTCCAAAATAATTGCTCCCAAAAACATTGCGGCGGGCATCCTGCTGCTATGTTTTTGGGGTTTACGTGGATCATTTTTTCTTTGGAGTCCCCTTGGCTGAGAGGGATGCCAGTTCTATATTCACCGAGTGCTCAATTCAGGAATACTTTAATTGTATGTTGAGCGATCGCATTAAATGTAAAGCAATTGATTAGCAATTTCATCGGCGGTCAAAGTATCGAGAAGCATGGCAACCCTTTCGGCAATTTCATAGGGATTTCTTCGTTTGGCGATTATGATTCCTGCGTGTGTCTGATTATGCAAGACATAACTCGTATGTAGTTTCTCAAAATCGAGTCGATTGTGGGTCAACATACAACGCCCCATTGATGCAGCGAAAGCTAGTTGTTGTGGATCGAGTTCTCCCAGAGTTCTTTGCTGCCTTGCTGTGGTTGCGTCTAATCCTCTGGCGATGAGTAGAGTGGCAACTAGAATATCTACATCTTCATCGATGTAAATTTGAGCAAAAATAGTCATTTCTGATTTAGTCTGGCTTTGATAAGTGGATGCACTAGCTCATCGGGAACATGGTTGCGTTCGATGTATTCGTTGATTTCTGCTTGGTTGTCTAGGTAAAAGCTAAGGGCATCAAAGATTTGCGCGAGATTGAGATGTGGTAAGTGTAATGGAATCTCTTCTGGTCTAACTCCTAAGCGCCAGTTTTCAACGATCGCTCTAACGGGTGTTCTGGTTCCATCGATAATTGGTTCGCCTGAGAGGATTTCAGGGTTGCGGGTGACATGGCGGGAGATTGTTGTGGTTTTCATACGGGTTTACTATCTATATTTTTGACTTAGCCGATCGCTAATGTTGCTAACGGTTGAATAGTTTGTAATTCGTCATTTTCTGTTTGTTGAGCATGATATAAATCCCAACATTGTTGAAGATTCATCCAGAAGTCTGCTGATGTGGAAAAGAATTTGGCTAGGCGGAGTGCGGTGCTTGGGGTGATGCCTCGGTGGCGATTGATGATTTCATTTACTCTTTGATAGGGGACATGAATAGCGTTGGCTAGTTCTTGTTGAGTTAATCCCAACGGAATCAGAAATTCTTCTAGTAACATTTCCCCTGCGTGGGTTGGTGGGCGATGGGTTGGTATGCGTGTCATATTCTTACTATGCTACTCCATAGCCTGTATAGGGTCTTTTGTAGGGAGGATGTAAACCAAGCACGATGTCTTCTTTGGGAATACCGAATTCTAGTAATTCTTGTCCCACGTCAATATCAGTTGTATTTTGCTGTAGCCAGATTTTCCCGTCTTTGATGTCAAAATGCAGAACAATATGATAGACACGCTTTAAACCTTTCCAGCCAATACGCATCAGTTGATAGCGATCGCGCACGGTGTCAAAAATCAACTCACTCTGTACATCGTCTTGAGCTTTAAAATGACTATGCCTTTCTAGAAGATTTTGAATGTATAGACGGTAATTTTCTAGTTTATCCATTTGATTATCTCCTCAGCGATGGGTTCATAAACAATCAGCTTTAATTGATAGCGATCAATTGATACTTGGGCAAAGCGGCTTTGAAAGAAGGTTTCATAGGCATCTAGGGGAATTGCCAAATAAAGTTGGCGATCGGGTTCGTTAACTTCTAGCATAATTCTATAGTTTAGAAATTGCCCCAGTGCTGTGTGAAAGTCACTGATGGCGGATGTGCTGATGAAGCTTTTAATTTCAACAGCAATTTTTTGTTGATCTCGTTCGGCAGCGATCAAGCGCTCAGCAGCTAGGTCAATTTTAACTTTAACTTCTTCCCATTCAAGTTCTAATGGGTCGTTAGTTATTTGCCAATGGTCTTTTTCTAACCCTCGTCTAACTGCATCATGAAAGAGATCTTTTGCTGACATTTTACCTTAACCTATATACTATATAAATGTTTTAGACGACTATTTCATAATTACTCCTCTGCTTCTAAAAAGCCTTTGACTGTCTCAACGGGGATGCTGACGAATGGATTGTTGAATATGGCTTTCAAGGCTTCGATACCGCCAGTTTTTAGGGCGTTGACTAGTCTTGCTTTGAGGGTGGGATTGCGCTTGATTTCTTGTTGGATGGTGTCTGCGATGGTGGCTTCGCTGGGGTTGGTTTTGGCTAGTTGATTGAGCAATTCCTGAACTTCTTTTGTGGCTTCGGCTAAGGGTTTGTTTGGGAACTTCGGTTTTTTGAACAATTTTCTGCTCGTTGACAGTGCCGCCGAGGTTGGCGATATTGGCTCCACCAAAGTTTGCGCTACTAAAATCATTTTTAATTTCTGTCACGTGTACTATGTTTCCTTGTGGGTTTGATAGGACTTTATCATTGTTGTTTTCTTCCTGCAAAGGTGTTTGGGCTATGTCGTAGTTGTAGTATTTACATCGGGCTTGGATTGCTATGATTGCTCTAGCAAGATGGAAGTCATGCTCTTGTTGGTGCATATACCAAAGACGAGCTAATGGCTTTGGACTACCCAACTCCCCCAAGCTATCTACTGCAGCCCAACAAACAGACTTGTGCGGATCTTCCAAAGCTTGAAGCAATCCTGAAATGGCAGTTTCACTTCTCAATTTCCCCAACGTTTTTGCCGCACTCTCTCGGCTCCCGTAGTGCATTTTCTGATCGTTCAAAGTATGGAGTAACTCCACAAGAGAAGCTTCATTACCGCGCCATCCTAAAGCCCATGCTGCTAATCGACGGACATCCGAGTTTTGATCTTTCAATGCTTGGAGTAATCCTAGAGTGCTAGCTTCGCTGTTTACTTTTTTTAGAGTCCATACTATTGTCCACCGAACATCTCTATCATGATGTTCTAAAGCTCGAAATACTCCAGTAGCACCAGCTTGGCTATCTACTTTTTTACCTATAGCTTCCGCTGCTTTCTCTCGCACATATTTATCTTTATCGTTCAAAGCTTGTAGCAAGCCCATAATTGCAGCTTTGCTCCCCAGCTTTCCTAAAGCCTCTACTGCTTGGCTACGAACAGTACAATTTTGATCTTCCAAGGCTCGAAGTAGCTCTGGAATGGCAGTTTCCTTGCCTAGTCCCGCTAAGGCATATGCTGCTGACTGGAGAGAATGATTATCCTGATGTTTTAAGGCTATAAGTAAACCCGGAATAGAAGCTTCCCTACCTAGTTTACTTTCACTTAGTTTCCATAAGGCATTTGCTGCTCTCCTACAAATAAACAAGTTTTGATGTTCCAAAGCTTCTATCAAACCTAATATAGCGGATTCGCAACTGAAGTTACTTAGTCCATCTCTTGCAGCCTGACCTAC
>JANNDZ010000807.1:0-2081 GCA_031378395.1 Pseudanabaena sp. OTE_75_metabat_487_sub | reverse complement strand
CCGTTAGGTGTGACCCCAAATCTGATTTCGAGTCAGACGCATTCAACCACTCTGCCACCTCTCCAAATATCTTTTGCAGTGTCTTTTGGTAAGCAAAGCGAATGTAATAATATCACAGTAAATATGCTTTTAAGTAGCTAGGCATAAGAAAATTTAAAAAGCACAGGTTAAGATCACCGACTTTTTTGTGAATTTACAAATCACCTTTATTTGCTTAGAAAAAGTCGGGTATCTGGGCATTTATGGGCTTCTTAATGAGATCACCTACTTTTAATGGAGAATTCCTTAAAAGCTCAGTATAATGTTTTCATCCTTCATATCCAAGCAGATTTTTCGACCACCACAGGGAAAGAATAACCATGCGAAATGTTACTCTCCATGCTTTTAATTGGCGATACACAGATATTATTGACAACCTTGACTCCATTCGAGATGCTGGATATGGAGCGGTGCTAATCCCGCCACCACTTTACTCAGATCCTAATGGCGATCAGTGGTGGCAGAGGTATCAGCCCAAAGACTATCGAGTATTGCTGTCCCACTTAGGAGGCAAGAAGGATCTGGAGAAGTTGATTAAGGCTTGCCATGAAGGTACTCCCAAATTACAGGTGTATGCAGATCTTGTCGTTAACCACATGGCAAACGAAGCTCGTAAAGATCATTTTGATTTTCCAGGTGTAGCCGAACTTGAGCGTTACCAAAAACAGCCTGCCTTGTTTGAGGAGAACCGACTATATGGAGACCTTAGTAAAGGATTATTTTCTGTTTTCGACTTTAACAATGCTGGTGAGATTGATAGCGATGAGTGGTCAAATCGAGATGCAGTAATCTATCAGAATTTATCGGGGTTGCCTGATCTCAAAAATTCTGACTGGGTGTTGCAGCAGCAGACCGCTATGGTAGAAGCAATGATCGAGATGGATTTTGATGGCTTTCGGATTGATGCCATTAAACATATCACCGAGCGAATGGTTGATAACTTCGCTGATAATCCTAAGTTTCGGGATCGATTTTGGTTTGGGGAAGTGTTAACAGGTAGCGATCGCGATGAGCGGATATTCCTTGATCCATTTTTAAGAGAAACTTGGATTTCAGGCTATGATTTTCCTCTATTCCAAACTATGCGCGAAGCATTCGGCATGGGTGGTTCTTTGCGAGCTTTAGCTCGTCCTGAAAGCCAAAATAATGCTCTGCCTTGGAATCGATCAGTAACCTTTGTGCTCAATCACGATATTCCTCACAATGATGGATTCCGCTCTTGGTTATTTGATCCACAAGATGAACATTTGGCTCATGCCTATATCTTGGGACGCGATGGAGGAGTTCCTCTCATTTATTCTGACCATAATGAATCTCACCGTTCGCAAGACCGCGATCGCTGGTTAGATGTATACAAGCGAGCCGATATGGTGGCGATGATCCATTTTCATAATGCTGTTCATGGTCAGCCGATGGCTATCCTTTATGAAAGTGACTTATTGCTAGTATTCCGTCGTGGCGCAAATGGAATTGTGGCTATAAACAAAAGTGGCTCAAACCAATGGGCAAATTTCAGCACTTGGGGACTGAAAAACCCTGCTAAATATCGAGATCTCATCCATCACTATGAGATGACCCTTTCTGGAAATACATTGTCTCTATTTGTCCCGCCCCGAACAGCCCAAATGTGGCTAGCTGAATAGCTAAGCAAACGTTAAATGGTGGCGCAAAGCGCCGCTATTTAATGTTTTGGGACTTACTTAAAATGGGTAGAAATTTAAAGCGGCACAAAATGGGTATTGCCCCACAACAAGAAAACAGAAGAAAACCCCTGCAATAAGTTACAAGGGCAATTATCGTACTCTTGATCAACAAAATCGAAGTGCGATGCTCTTAAAGCCCTATATTCCAATGTATCCCGCTTTAAATTACTAACCAAATCAGGAAGAGAAGTTATGGAGGGACGCAAAATCTAAATTTAGACTTTGTTTTTTATTCTTGAATGATTTTTAGTAAAAGATAGCTTAGGGACTTGCGATTTAGTAAAGTACCAAATATAAAACCAAAATCAGTGGGGCGGCTCCGCCGCCCCACTGATTTTG
>JANNDZ010000063.1:0-7374 GCA_031378395.1 Pseudanabaena sp. OTE_75_metabat_487_sub | reverse complement strand
CATGAAATGGAATACAAACTTATGCAGAGAATTTCAACCTTCTGGATATGGCAAGCTTTATCCCCGCATTCTTTTTAGCCCCAACGATGGTTATATTAATAGCTTGTATCAATGAGATCGCACCTGAATCGAAGAAGATCTTTAGCCAAATCGGTTTAGCCTTTACGATTGTCTATGCCACCATTATCCCAACCAATTACTACCTCCAGTTATTTGTAGTGCGCCTGAACCTCCAAGGCGGCACATTGGAAGGGCTAAGCATCCTAGTCCAGCCCAACTTACATTCCACTTTTTTTGCTTTAGAGACTCTTGGCTATGGGTTTCTAAGTCTGGCAACTCTATTTGTTAGTTCGGTTTTTACTAGCGGAAAACTGGAACGTTGGATAAGATCGCTATTTATTGTCAGTGGTGCTGTGGGAATCTTTGGTGTGTTGGTTGCTCCATTTGACCACCCATATCTCATATTTGCAGGATTGGGAATTTGGTCTCTCGCTTTCCCGATCTCCACAATTCTGCTAAGTATTTTCTTCCGCAGATCCCTAAAATGAAGTATTTCAGATTATCTTTTGTATCGTTCTCAATCAATTTAATTAAATCATTCACGAAATCATGCGATCGCTTGTCAAAATTATAATTTTACATAAGAAAATATATGATATCTAGAAAGTTTTCTAGACAATATTACTAGGATTTGCAATATAAAAAGTGAGAACAAATTAATATAGGAAGAATCATGAAAAAAATCACTTCAAAAATGTCAGTGATTAAAAACTACTACTATCTAATAGTGGGAATTCTCTCAATTCTTTTCTCTTTTACACATGCATGGAATGGGCAAACCACAGTTTTGCCTATAGTTAATATAAGCAACATTGATCTGGCTACAAAAACGACGATGTTTTATGTTTGGCATATTCTTACGGCTGAAAATTTTATTTTCGGTGTCTCATTTCTTGTAATGGCATTTTACAAAGATTTATCAAAAGTAAAATTTACGGCTTGGTTCATCGCAGTCATAATCATTGCTCGCTGGGTAGTCATTTTTGGGAGCACATTATCTAGAAATATAAATGGTCTCACAGATACTTTGTCTGATCTAATTGCAATAATTATTTATGTCGGATTAATAATACTAGGTACAAGAACAAAAGATAACATTTAATTAGAAACTGAAAATAGGACAAGAGTTGTGAAATGAGAAGTACTGGAATCCCTTTTACTCCCGAACAATTTTTTCAGGTTTTCGAGAAATATAATCAAACTATATTTCCGATGCAATTTTTACTGGTTTTAATGGCGATCACAGTGATTTTTATGGCGGTAAGTCGCAAACCGTTTAGAAACAAAATCATTTCAGGATTACTTGGGTTCCTCTGGCTGTGGACAGGGATTGTTTATCATTTAATTTTCTTTACAGCAATCAGTCCACCCGCCTATCTATTCGGTACATTATTCATTTTTCAAGGTTTAATGTTTTTATACGAAGGAGTGGCACGAAATTGTTTAAGTTTTCACGCCAGTTGGAAATTTTACGGCATTCTCGGCGCGATTTTGATTGTTTATGCCTTAGCAATTTATCCGTTAATCGGCTATGAGCTAGGGCGAATTTTTCCGACATCGCCAACGTTCGGCGTACCTTGTCCAACAACCATTTTTACGTTCGGCTTGCTTTTCTGGACAGACAAGAAAGTTCCGTTAAGTTTATTAATTATTCCAGCTTTATGGTCGATTGTCGGAACCTCAGCGGCTTTGAATTTTGGGATTAAAGAAGATTTCGGATTGCTGGTCGCGGGATCGCTCGGAACGGCTTTTATTATTCGGCGCAATTTAACACCAAAAACGGAGAAATTGTATTGACGCAGATTATTTTTTAAGAATTATTTTACTTTGTTACTGTCAGCGTAATTAAGCCGAATGGCTTTTTATTAAAAATTATTTTTAAATAAAAAAATGGAAATTATACAATTAATTATTCAAATGCTTGCAACTGTTTTAGGCAGTTTAGCTGCCCTAATGAGCGTTTCAATTTTCGTTCGATTACATTGGCCAGCGCCCGTTTTGTGGATATTAAAGTTGTTTGTTTCCGCATTATCACCGTTGCTTTTTCTTATTGGAGTATTGAGTGCCATTGTTGGTGTGACAACTGGTTCTATCTTCATTGGTTTAATTGGCATGTATGACAGCTTGATTTTTTTCATACATATCTTCAAAGTTACCAGTCCACCTGATATTTTAAGCGGTTTTGAAGAGGCTTTCGGTTTCAATTGGGAAAATCGCATAAGTGCCGAACAAAAAAATCACTTTCTCCCAAGACGGACAATAATATGGTTACCCACCGTTCCAATTCCACACTTTGAAAAAAATATTTCATTTGCAACCATTCCTGACACCGACAGACAACTTTTGTGTGATGTATGGCAACCAAATTCAACTGTCACTCCTTCAGGCTTGGCTTTTATATATCTGCATGGTAGTGCGTGGTCTCTTCTCGACAAAGATGTAGGAACCCGTCCGTTTTTTAGTCATCTCGCTGCCCAGGGTCATGTGATTATGGACGTGGCTTACCGTCTTGCCCCTGAAACGGACATGATGGGAATGGTAAACGATGTAAAGCGAGCCATCGTATGGATGAAAGAAAATGCACGCACTTACGGAGTAAATCCCAATACAATTGGTGTGGGTGGCGGTTCTGCGGGAGGTCATCTTGCCTTGTTGACTGGCTATACAGCCAACAACCCGCAGTTTACACCAAAGGAATTGGAAGGAAAGGATATCAGCGTATGCGGAGTTGTTTCCCTCTATGGCCCAACAGATTTAGAGGCAATGTACTACCACACTAATCAGCATCTTACCACCCGCTCAAATTCAGGTTCGGCAAAAAAAGCTAGCCCTGTTCAAATGCCCGAATGGATGATTAAAAGGATGGGGAAAGCATATTATCGCTTCAATTTTGATAAAGACTTTGCAAATGCAGGAGTTTTCGCTTCTCTTTTGGATGGTCATCCAGATGAGTGTCCTGAACAATACGCTTTTTTCTCACCCATCACGCATGTACATGCTAACTGTCCTGCCACTTTGCTAATACATGGCGAAGACGACACCATGGCTCCAGTAAAAAACACTCGCTTTTTACGCAATCGTTTGGCGGAGGAAAAAGTGCCAACGGTCATGCATATTTTGCCACAGACAGACCATGCATTTGACCTTATATTTCCCAAAATATCTCCATCAGCACATACAGCAATTTATGGTGTGGAAAGATTTCTGGCGTTACAAATTAAAAAAGCTGAGAAATGTAGGGTGGACATTGCCCGCGAACAAACTTACACGAAGCTATAAAGTCAATAAAATTATGATGCTTTTTCTTGCGATCGCTTTATTAGGTGCAACAGTTTTAGGTAGCTTATTCCTAATTCCCAGCTTTACTTTTTCTATTAAAGATAAACAAGGACATAATGTTCCTCAGAGCATTGCCTTACTCGAAAAAGTTAACTTGGGAGGACAGGAACAATGGATTCTTATTCGTGGAATGGATATCACAAAGCCGATCATTCTCTTTCTTCATGGTGGTCCTGGCACTTCAAACATGTGTCTTTTAAGAAAATACACGGATGAATTAGAGAAACATTTTATAGTCGTGACTTGGGATCAACGAGGGGCTGGCAAATCTTATAAAGCTATTAATCCTCATTCTTCCATGACGATCGCTCGGTTTGTCTTAGATACTGGCGAATTAACCCAATTGCTCTGCGATCGCTTTAATCAAAAGAAAATACTTCTGGTCGGTCATTCATGGGGAAGTCTAATAGGGATATTTAGTATCCAAAAATATCCAGGTTTATATCATGCTTACATAGGAATTGGTCAGATTGCAAATATGCAGGAGAACGAACAAATTTCTTATGATTGGACATTGGCACAAGCGATAAAAGCGGAAGATAAACGAGCGATTCGGACTCTTACGGAAATAGGAAACCCACCTTATATTGGTGATTGGCAGAAAAAACTGATGACCCAAAGACGCTTACTAGGAAAGTATGGTGGAGAGTTGTATGGAAGTTCAAAAGGTGCTTTCCCAATTATTTTCAGTAGTCTGATATGTGCTACTGAATATACTTTAATTGATAAAGTGAATTTCTTTAAAGGAATAATTCAATCTAATCATTTGTTATGGCAGGAACTTTTGACCATTAACCTAAAAGAACAGGTGTCATCCTTTAAAGTCCCAATATATTTTGTATTAGGAAGACATGACTACGAAGCACCATCTGTAATTGCAGAACAGTATTTCAAAATAATTGAAGCACCCAAAAAAGAATTAATTTGGTTTGAGAACTCGGCACACCTTGCTGACATAGAAGAACATGAGAAGTTTAATGACCTCTTGATAAATCATATATTACCTACTATTTAAAAACACAAAATCATGAATAAAACAGTACATAAAGTTGGGTTTTGGTCAGGATTAATTGCCTTTGCTTCAACAGTTGCATATACTGTTGCTCAGATGTTACAACTTCTTGGTGTTCTCAGTTATCCATTGGATGAAATTTTAATTTATGGATTTTCTCTTTGCATAGTAGTACCATTCTTGCTGGAAATGCTTGCGCTTCACTATATAGCTCCAACTGAGAAAAAGTTTTGGAGTCATGCGGCTCTTATTTTTACAGCCTTGTATGTAGCATTCGTTACGGCTAATTATGTTGTTCAACTAGCAACTGTAATTCCGATGACACTTCAAGGAGCTTCAGATGAGATTCTTATTCTAAGACAAACTCCGCACTCTCTCTTTTGGGACTTTGATGCGATCGGATATATATTTATGGGATTCGCAACCTTATTTGCTGTTCCAATATTTGAGAAGCAGGGATTTCAAAGGTGGGTCAGATATTCTTTCTTCGTTCATAGTCTGGTTACGCCTTTGATTGTGTGTGTTTATTTCTATCCATACTTTTCGGAACAGCTACTTCTTCTTGGAATGCCTTGGGCAATTACTGCTCCCTTGTCAATGTTGCTACTTGCCATCATGTTCAAGAAGGATTCTGAGGTTATTACTCAAACAATATAAGAATAGAAGATTAATATGGAAAACAACATGCCAGAAAATAAATCACCACTCAAATTCTTCTTGTTAGTTTTTTTGCTGTCAATTCCTTTTTGGATACTGGGCGCTGTGACTAGGGATTTGACTAAAATACTTCCGATAAAACTTCCTATAAGCGCATTAATGACTTTCTGCCCTTTATTAGCAGCAGCGATTCTTGTTTGTCAAGAACAAAATATTCAGGGAGTTAAGGAACTGTTAAAACTATCTTTTGACTTTCAAAAAATCAAAGATAAAAAATGGTACATACCTGTTGTTTTGCTCATGCCTACCATAGCAGCACTCTCTTATTTGTACTTGAAGATTACAGGGGCTATACTACCCGAACCGCCAATCCATCTTCTATCTGTTATCATTTTTTTCTTTGTGTATTTTATAGGTGCGATCGGAGAAGAAGTAGGTTGGAGTGGTTATGTTACCGAGCCTTTGCAAAACCAGTATGGGGCTTTTAAAGCAAGTATTATCATCGGTTTTATTTGGGCTATATGGCATATCATTCCTTACAGTCAAGCGCATCAAACACCAATATGGATATTTTGGCAATGTATCGGTACAGTCTTTTTGCGAATAATTATGGTTTGGATTTTTAACAATACTCATAAAAGTGTTTTCGCGCTAATTTTCTTTCATACCACAATTAATATAAGTCCATATCTATTCCCAAGTAATGGTTCACATTACGATCCATTTGTCTTTGCTATTTTGTTAGCGATTACCGCGATCGCGATAACTTGGCTATGGGGAACAGAAACTCTCGGTAAATATCGTTTTTCAGTATCGAGAGGTGAGGCATGACGAACTCCGAGCGTATAGGAGGACTGCTGGGAACCGTTGCTGTTAGAGTTCTAATTGTTTGGATTTACAACAATACTGGCAAAAGTTTATTTGCTTGCATCCTATTTCATACTTTGATGAATGTAGGAAGACCTCTGTTCCCAAGAGATGGAATACATAATCCATTGGTTGATTATCCTGATATTCACTACTCAATAATTGCGATCGCTGCAGGTATTGTTGTCTTGCTGTGGGGATCAAAGACATTAAATCGTTATAGATATGCTTGATGTGTTTTATCAGAATCAATCATTATCCACAGCCAGTTTCCCTTCGCCGACCTGTTGATTGGTTTGTTCGCAATAAAAATTGAAACTAAATTCTAAGTTAATTTAAAAGTATTGGAGAAATAATGAAAAGCGAAAAAGAGAAGATGTTGAGAGGAGAACTTTATGACCCTCTCGATCCAGAACTTTTAGGCGATCGCCGACGGGCAAGGTTATTGTTGAAAGATCTGAACGACACAAATGATGAACAACAAGAAGAACGTAATCGTATCATTAAGGAACTGATTCCTGCTATAGGACAAGGCATCTTTATCGAACCACCTTTTTACTGCAATTACGGCAGTAACTTTACATTAGGGAATAGAGTTTATTTCAACTTCAACTGTGTTGTGCTTGATGTTGCACCAGTTGAGATCGGCTCAGATGTTTTATTTGGACCTACGGTACAGATTTATACTGCTTCACATCCCTTAAGCTCGAAGGAGCGTAAATTGGGTTTAGAACTTGGCAAACAGATAGTTATTGGTGATGATGTTTGGGTTGGCGGCGGGACAATTATTTGCCCTGGAGTTCGGATCGGGGCACGATCGGTAATTGGCGCTGGTAGTGTCGTAACAAAGAATATTGAAGAAGGAGTAATCGCCGTCGGCAACCCTTGTCGTGTTATCCGAGAAGTTGAGTGATGGTTCATGAAGTTGCCTTAATGAACGGTTTAACAACTCCCATGCAATGATTCGCTCTATACCGATTTATTTTGCTATTTTGATAATCACTGCCGCGATCGCTATAACTTGGTTATGGGGAACAGAAACTCTGAGTAAATATCGTTTTTTAGCCCAATCAGTGAGAGGTGAGACATGACCAACTCGAAGCGTATAGGAGGACTGCTGGGCCCAACCCTGATGGTAATGGTTGCTTCGGAGTTTCCGCTTATTCAACCACATCTCTATGACGAACAGATCCCACCAGTTGTCTACCTCTCTGGAGTTCTTATGTTTGTCGCGGGTTTGGCGATTGTGCGATCGCATAACCTATGGCAACGTGACTGGACTGTTTTGATTACCCTCTGTGGCTGGCTCTTGCTGGCTCTCGGACTGTTCCGAATGTTCGCGGCTAGTTTTTACCGACTTGCTACTGGTAACACGAGTTCTCTCTTTTTCATGATTGTCGAATGTATTCTATTTGCAATTGGTTCTTTGATAACGTGGA
>JANNDZ010000804.1:0-2849 GCA_031378395.1 Pseudanabaena sp. OTE_75_metabat_487_sub | reverse complement strand
CTTTCAAAAAACTGATTTTAGTGTTTCCAGCGCCCAAGGCGCTGGGAACACTAAAATCGGTTTCATAATTAATAATTGCTGGCTTATACTCTATTATAAAAAATGAATCTGACTAAGGAAATTAGCAGATAGCTCAAAATTGCATAGGCGATAATTGCAATTATAATATTCAAATCAAATATGTTACCGCCACTATTAGAAGTAGGGCTAATAAATAAAGTGGAAAATGGAGCAATAAATGGTGCGGATAAG
This sequence comes from Pseudanabaena sp. OTE_75_metabat_487_sub, assembly GCA_031378395.1. Lineage (GTDB taxonomy): Bacteria > Cyanobacteriota > Cyanobacteriia > Pseudanabaenales > Pseudanabaenaceae > Pseudanabaena. The sequence goes on along the minus strand of JANNDZ010000804.1, from coordinate 2,597 downwards.
TTATTAATGAATCTAGCAAATTCATTTTGAGTATTCGCCCCAGACAAACGTAAAACAAACCTTAACATCAGTAATATTTCTATTATTCCGCCAAGCCAATAAATAGTATTAACTATCCAATAATAAATACCACTACGCTGCGCTTTTCCTAGACGATCTTCCTCTTGTCGAAGACGAAAAGTTTCTTCGTCTTGTCTTAGATCTTGCCGTCTTTCAAGATTGTTTTCATCCCGCTGGTTATCGTTCATTTTTTTACCATTAAATTTTTTGTTAGTACTAAAGCTAATAGCTTTTATCCTAACTCTTAAAATTTTGACTATAGTTTGGAGAATTAAAAATTAAATCCAGTAAGGGATCTTAATTCTCGAAAAACAGAAAATATTTAAGAGTTTAGTATTTGTCCTACGGTGACAGATAGATGTGTGATGCTACGTGTGAATTGATTGAGTTCGATACAAATCTTTATCTAATCCAACTTCATCAATATCTTGCTAATTTTTTCTTTAGCGCAATCTAGTCACCGTGCCCCCATGAAACCATCTTGCTTAACAAGTATGGTAAACATCTCTTGCTGTCCTAAGTAAAGTAGATGTAAATCGGCTAACAATTTTTTAGCGGTATCTATGTCAATATTTTCTACTTGTTGGCAAAATATGGCATGGGAAAATTGTTTTTCAAAAGTTAAGCCACTCATTTTTTTAATCCTCTATTTCTAAATTATTAATAAGTCATTTCGTACAGTTGGTAACTTTTTGTATGCATTATGCCTTCCAGTAATTATGGTGAGTTTCTATAGCTTTTTCCAAGCAAGCGAGGTACATCTGTTTGCTTCTCGGTAGAAGGTGAGGAGACAAATCTGTACTTCAGCTTTATGTACTTAGCTTGGCATCTTATGGTTTTAGATGATGTTTAAATTGAATGGATTGTACTGAAATCATACAAGTCTTTACAATCAACTCACGAAAGTGTGACAACACTCTTGTGGGTTGAAACCCAAATCCAGTAATACCAAATCAATAAATGGCTATGCCATTTATTGATTTGGTATTACTGGATTAGTCCAGCAATAATATTAATACTCATTGCCACAATTGCAGTATTGAAGAAAAAAGAGAGAACACTATGCAATAAAGATAAACGCCTCATTGATCGCGAAGTAATCTGGACATCTGAAACTTGACTGGTCATACCGATCACAAAAGAGAAATATAAAAAATCCCAATAATCTGGCTCAATATCCTCAGGGAAAGCTAGTCCTCCTGCTTTACATTCACTTTGAGTTTGGTGATCCTGATAATATTCATGAGCATAGTGCATCGCAAAAATCGTGTGAACGAGTAACCATGAGCCAATAATTGTGACCACGGCAAGAATTAGATGGGGAATTAAGATACTTATCTCTTTTCCTTTTGTTTCTTTTAAGATAAATGCGATCGCAAATATACTGGCACATGCAGCAGTAGTAACAATGCTCAAGATTACTAGTCGTCCTTCATCCTGACTTTGAGCATTACGACGCATAGTTTTTGATTTTGCTTGCACCATTAGCATCCAAGTTGCGGCTAAGAAACTGATCATTCCCGCATCCCATATACAAAGAATCTTTGTGGACAGGCTAAACCAAGATGGAAGTAAAACTAACACGATTAAAGCAACAAGGATGGACAAAATTAAGCGCGATCGCACTCTCCATCGGTGAGGAAGTTTATTTTTGACTATATTATCCAAAGCATTTATCCATCAGTAGGACTACCTAAAATAGAATCTTTAAAAAGCATAACTCTCTGATCAGTGCCTTTTGATCTATACATGGCTCTATCAACCTGTTTAAAGAGGATTTCAGCCGTTTCACCATCTCTAGGACATATGGCAATTCCAATAGTGGCACTTATTGAAAGAACAATTCCGTCAAACTCACAGGGCTCAGAAATCCGCTTAACCATCTTTTCAGCAAGACTAATCACATCGGATTCTAGATTGATATTCAGTAAAATGCATACAAACTCATCTCCACCCCATCGACTAACGATATCTTCGCCCCTAACAAAAGCTTGTAAACGTTTTGCCACAGTAATCAGTACTCTGTCCCCAATGTCATGACCATAGGAATCATTAATGTTCTTAAATTTATCTATGTCAATAAACATGAGCGCAAGTTTCGTACCATACCGTCTTGATTGAGTCAATCCATGATCCAGATGCTGTTCCAGTAACAAACGATTTGGAAGCCCTGTTAATGAATCGTGAAGTGCAATATGTAATGCCCCTTTCTCTTTCTCTTGAGATTTTGATAAATCTGCACGTACCTCAAGCAGATCATTTTTTGTTTCCCTCAGCTCAGATTCGATATCGATTCTCTCAGCCACCTGCTTGATGAGCTCGGCATTAACCTGTTGCAGATCTTCCGCAGCTTTTACTACCTTTTTCTCGGCTTCTTCGTTCTGAGCAATCACCTCTTCGATAGTCGGGAATGGGGGCAGAACCTTAGCATTATTTGTGAGGACTGCATTCACCGAAGCAAGTTGCTCCGCAGCCTTCTCTACATCTGCTTTGATTTCTTCGCTTTGATTGAGCACGTTTTTAAGAGGAACTGTTTT
>JANNDZ010000788.1:0-4028 GCA_031378395.1 Pseudanabaena sp. OTE_75_metabat_487_sub | reverse complement strand
TTTTAATTTTATAATTATATTATCTTTTTTCGTCTTTGCACCTTATTTTTTTGTGTGTGTGTGTGGTGGGGGGGCCGGCCCCCCCCCCCCCCCCCCCCACATCCACTCGATATCATCGGCAAAGTTAGGCATATCTATATTGGTCTAAGGTCTTTGCCCCCCATAGAAAGACAACAATACTTGCCGCGATTGCAATTATTGAGTAGTGAATTTGAGGATAATCAACCAATGGATTATATATTCCATCCCTTGGGAACAAAGGTCTTCCTAAATTCATCAAAGTATGAAACAGGATGCAGGCAAATAAACTGCTGCCCGTGTTGTTATAAATCCAAACAATCAAAACTCTGACAGCAACTGTACCGAGAGTTGCCCAAGCTATCCAAGTTAGATTATGTCCTTGTTGAATTATTGACGGGTAATGCCATACAGCCCAAGGTATACCAATAAGGATACTTGCGGATAATGCACTAAACCTTTCTTGTATAGTATCGATCGCATAACCCATATAGCCAGTTTCTTCTGCCGCAGCTCCAAGAAAAAATAAACAAAAGAGAAAAGGTATAGAAAGAAAAGGAATATGAAAGTTGAATGGAAGTGGTAATCCTAAGAGATAGATTATGATGTATATCAAGACATATACTAAACATGGTAGTGAAATAGCACATCCATACCATATTTTTTGTGTAATTCTTGGAAAATCTAAAATCCTCTTAAACAGTTTTTTAACACCAATAAGTCCTTCTTCTTTATAAACGAGAATGCTAGCTGCAATCGTTGGCGTAAATGCGGCTAAAATGTCTGTTATAGGAATATCTAACGGCAGCCCTTTTACATCAATTCTTGTTTCAATTATCCATAAAGGGATAGAAAGTCCAAAAACAAGTAGAAAGAATTTTAATGGTGAATGGTTTTCTGGTTTGATGTTATTCATGATTGTTGTCAAGTGAAGTTCTTTTTCTGGGTTTGAAATTATTGTTTAACATAAGCGGATTCTTACGGCTATAGGCAATTCCTAAAACGATAGACACGATTAGTTCGATGGAAAAAACTAAAATTACTTTCCAATTCAAATCTAGCTGTAAGGCTCCATTGTTACCGATATATAGAGCCAAGTTAATACATCCATTAAACCAAGCATGGCTTAAGACACAAAGAAATAAGTTGTTTGTGTATTTATAAAGGGTTGTAAAACTGGAAGTTAAAACTACTCCTGAGAATAAATACAATCCAAAGGGGAGTGAACTTTGAGGTGAGCCTTTGATAAACCATAGCGGCAAATGCCATAGACTCCATATACTTCCTACTATCAAGATAGAGGGTAAATAATTGATTGCTTTTTCTAATTGAGGCTGCAAAATCCCCCGCCAACCTAATTCTTCTAGTCCACCTAAAAGGATGAGGAATGGCAAATTAATAATTATCGAGAGAATTGAGATAGGTTTATTGATACCAAAAGCAGTCCAAATCATTAATAAACGCCAAATTGTATATAATCCAAATATTAGCCATACTTTTCTATCTATTTTTTTACCAAAGACATACTTAGCAAAAGATGCTTCACTAAAATCTTCCTTGAACTGTCGATAAATAATGTAGGAACTAATGACTGCTCCCCAACTACCGATCGCGTAAGGTATCCAAAATAAAGGTTCACCATACCAAAGAGCATTAAAATATCTGTTCCCGATGATAATTATGAGCCAAGATAGCCAAGTTATCGAGAAAGTGTAAAGTAGAAAAAATCCAATTTGCTCTAGCGATCGCTTCTTTGGTTTCATGTTTTATTTAGGTGAAATAATAGCAGTATCAACGATATTAGCCATGTTATCCATCGTCACAACATCACTTCAATCCAGATCGTCACATCTATCAAATTGATGAGTTGCCAGATCGCCGTTAAATTCAAAAGATAGAGATGATGGCAATTCATACCAGAGAAACACGATAATAAAAGCAACTAAAAATCCTGTTAATGATTTTGCTTTTAGGTCATGCTGCACGTAATTCTGTCTCCTCAATCAGTATCATTGTTTCTGCACCCACTCTACCAAAAACAGGTTCTATTCCTAGTGGCATTTCAATCAGATACGTCCAAGCCCGATTTTCATACTTGAAGTTTTTAATAATGCCCTCGCCGCCCACAAATTTCACTAATTGACCGTAATTAAAACTGTGCATCTCAGATTTTGTTATCATAAATACAACCGCTTTAATTCACCATTAATATGTTGGGATGATTGAAACATATTTCCTATTTCTGAAACAGATCGGGAATATCCAAAAGTGAAAGCTAAATGATGAAAATTGAATAAATAAGTAGATTTTTTGATTTACTACAAAGCATCAATTTTTTTAGCTAGCTCGATGTCTAACGCACCGATTCCACCTGCATCGTGGGTAGTCAAATCGATAACCACTCGATTGTAAACGTTATCTTTTTGTTCCATGTCAGTCTTTCTGATCGTATTTATCATCATATTTATTGTTAGTTATTCGTTGTAATCTTCGAGCGAAATTTAAGTTCATTAGCAAAATTTAATCCCATCAAAACGATCGCTAGTCCCCAACCAGTCACCGCAATTGGGGATGTGTTGGCTTGTCGAATTGCGATCGCTACCAATGCCCAGACAATTACCAGCACATAGGCAGTATCATGGCGTTGAATACTAACGACAGCAGCGATCATCGCCGCGATTGCCATCATCACCACCGTCCACACAGTCGGTGCAATCCCCCAGCCGTCCCATTTAAGGCTATATAAACCAATTGCAACATTCACAATACTAGCAACGCTGAGCCAGCCGAGGTAAACAGAAATCGGGTTCTGGATAAACCAGCGTTCTGCCCTTGAAACGCGCTTCCGTCCAATTTCCAGACGTTGATACATCACCAATAGCGGTACCACAATTCCCAACATGGCAAGATTGGATAGCGGAAATAGACGGGTGAGAAAAAGATAGATCCAGACGCATTGAGAAATACACGCGATCGCGAGTAGATAGCCACTGCGCTGTAAACGCGGATTTTCTCGCTGACTGGGTTGAAGTTGATAAATACCAAAGGCAATCAAACCGATATAAATCAATCCCCAAATTGCAAATGCATAATTAGCGGGAATAATTTGGACGGATACAAATAGAGTATTGGAAAGATTCCCAATACTAACCCCATTAATTGGGAAAATATTGGATAGAGTATTGATCGCAATACTGCCAATAATAGCCGCGAGAGTAGTTACTTGCCTTTGTAGATCTCGATCAAAACGTTGGTTAGAAAGTTTCATGGCTATCCTTGATACCGCTTGGGATCTTTCTTTTACTTCTTTATTACCCTCGAACTAAACCCATCTCCACTAGTTCTTGAGGCGATGCTAGTAAGTCAATGCCCACGAAGAAAATTTTATCTTCCCCATTGAGCAGAAACCGCCATGCGAGATTAATCTCCACTCGCTCGCCAAACCAGGGAGTCTGCACTTTCCCCGTTACTTTAATCTGGGTAAATCCGCCATCTGCTGACTCAGAGACTCCTTGCTCTGGCGACAGTTTGAGTCCGTAGCACTCCTCATGCATATAGTCGAGAATGCGCTGATGACCGACGATCGGCTCTTGGAACGGAGGTTTTAGGGCACCATCTGGAGCAAATAGCGCTACGGCGGAGGGGAATTCAAAGGCATTCATGTCTTCCATGTAACTGAGGACAGTTGCATTTTTGATGCCCTTAATAGTGACTTTGGCGCGAGGTGCAACTTCTTTCGGGGGAATCACAGGTTCTGTGACTTTGGGAGTACCGCCCATCACAGCAAAACCCATATTGACGACGATATCCTGAAGGACTGTAAGTTGTTGTCCGCCTTCGAGTCGATCAATCATTTTGAGTACATCCGCTGCCTTTGAGGATAGTTTATAACCCTTGGGAATCGGGGCGACGATGGTTTCCTTCATCCACTCGCTTAACTGATACCAAAAGCCCAGTTTGACATTGGTACCGAAAGCCGAATAGCTGCGAGAGATGGGCGTATCTGTATG
>JANNDZ010000720.1:0-2718 GCA_031378395.1 Pseudanabaena sp. OTE_75_metabat_487_sub | reverse complement strand
GGAAAGGATAAGTTTCAGGATATTGCATCACTCTGCCTACAAATTTTACACCCGCAGCGATCGCACCTTCATAATCAGTGATCGCATCGCCAACCATCAATACGCGATCGGGATCAAAATTATATTTCGACAAAATATCTTGGATGATATCTCCTTTTTTAGCTGGGGAACCATGCACAGACACAAAATAATGTGCCATATTTCGTCTTGAGACAATGCGTTTCAACTCTTGATCGGGAGTTCCTGAAGCCACAAATAGGGGTATGGACTGATAATTGCCTTCTAAAAGCCCATAGGCTCCTGACACATAGACCGCCCCTACCACTGCATCTTCAACATATTGCGTAAATTGATCGCCTAGCCGCATTTCCTCGTCTTTAGTTAAGTCTTTACCCAGTAAAATCTCATGGTAATAACGAAACTTTTCAAATCGAGATACCCCTCCATGGATCAGATGATAGGCTTTCACCTTCTCTACAATGCGATCGCCATATTCAGTATACAAAGCCCCAAAAGCTTGAGTTTTGACATCCACAGACTCAACTAGGACTCCATCAAAATCAAACACGATCGCATCATATTTTTTAGTCATGATATATTCCTGCTCACTCGGCTAAGCCTAAATTTACAAGGCTATCAAATAGATTTTGAGAAGCTTCTTGCTCCATCTGGACTCTGGCTTCCTTAGCGTAAGAACCCATATGGGGTGTCAAAATAACCTGAGGCAAAGTACGGAGTTGACCAGAATATGGCTCCTCTTCAAATACATCAAGGGCTGCACCTGCCAAATGTCCTGAGACTAGTGCTTCGTACAAAGCTTGTTCATCGACTAGCCCACCTCTAGAAGTATTGATTAAAATGCTACCTGCTTGCATCTTATTGATAAAGTCGCGATCAATTAAATGATGATTATCTTTGTTGTAGGGAATATGCAGCGTAATTACATTTGAACGTGCGATAAATTCATCTAAAGATGAGATGCAAACTGTATCCGCGAATAGTGAATCATCACGAAAAATGTCATAGGCAACTCTTTTTGCCCCAAAAGCCTTCAAGATCTGTCCTACTCGATTGCCAACTCTTCCATAACCCAACAGTCCTACTACTTGAGAGGCAAGTAGTCTGCCCATCAAAGGATTCCATTTTCCTTCTCGCAAAGTGCGATCGGCTTCTGAGGTGCGCCTCAACACGGAAAGGATCAAGCTCACTGCCAACTCTGCCACAGCAATTACAGGGGCGGTAGGGGTAATATGCACGGGAATCCCGAGTTCTTCAGCCGCCGCCAAATCAACGCTATCGGTTCCAATTCCACATCGCGAAATTACCTTGAGAGACTTGGTTGAACTTAAAACATTCCGAGTTAGAGGTTCAACTCCTGCTATCATCCCAACGACATCACCACTAAGAAGATCTAAAACCTCTGGTTCTTTGAGCTTTCTACCATAAGGATTTAAAATAAGCTCAAAACCTTGAGCTTGGAGGCTCTGCAATACCTGATTGCTTTTTACATCAAAAGACGAAGTACTGATTAGTAGTTTAGGCATATTTTCATTGGTTCCTATGTTGACTTTATCAATTTTGTCAAGAATTTCTCAGTAAGTCTACATAATTATGGCTGATATATTCAATTATTTTTCACACAAAAATTAGATAAAATAAATATTTTTCGGTTTAGGACTTCTAAGAAAATAGCCACAACCAAATAGGTATAGTGAACAGTAAAAGAACTACCCCAAAAGCTAAGGTCGTAACCGTTAAGTCACGATCCAAGTTGTAAGCTTGGGCTATTACAAGCGTCGAAAAGGCTGGTGGCATTGCCATTTGTAACACCATAGCCATACGTGGTTCTCCCGTCACGCCAAAGAACATTAGTCCCGTGCCAACTACAAGTGGAGTAAGCAGCATCTTGATCGATAGACAAGTAAGGGCTTTTTTGACATTGCGTAGGGTTTTTAACTGACTTAGTTGCATCCCAATCATTACTAGTGACAAAGTTACAGTTGTCCATGCGATCGTACTCATGCCGCCCGAAATCACCGTAGGCAAAGGTACAAATCGCATCCCTACACCGATGGGCAAGCTCCATAGCGCAGGGGTCTTTGCCATTGATATAAATGGATTCGGCTTTTTTTGACCGCCAGAGATACTACCAAAACGACTAGCCAGAGCGATCCCAACGGAATAGGCGGCGATCGTTGATCCAATCAGATCGTAAAATAGCGACCAAGCAAAATATTGTGGTCCGACTAGGGCAAGACTGACGGGATATCCCATAAAAGCAGTATTGCCTAAGGTCATCGCCAGTAAGAAACTGCCTTGAGTTGCCCCTGACCAAGCACTTTCTTGGTCTAAAGTTGCTTCCATACTAGGGTTGGTTTCAAGTTTTTTTTCTCTAGCCGTAATCCCTTTAGACAACTTCCCAAATCTTTCATCACTTAAGCCTAGATCGATCCAAATCCAAGCTAATCCTCCGCCCACCAAAATTGCTACCCAAGCTGTCGCAGGCGCAATCACAATCCATCCCGACAGATCGGCTTGACGGAGGAAAGACACAATACTGATGGGAACTCCCACAAACAGCAAAGCTTTACCAAGATAAGTAGTGAAGATTTTGGGTAAGAGCTTTCCTAGAACATATCCCAAGAGAGTCCATCCAATTAACCTCACGTAAAGCATGACGAGAGGATTTTCTAACGTGAACATAAAATTTCAACCATG
>JANNDZ010000049.1:0-1718 GCA_031378395.1 Pseudanabaena sp. OTE_75_metabat_487_sub | reverse complement strand
AGTCCGCAGCCATAGCTTGATCCATTTTTGGCAAGACAATAATGTTTGGTCTGGTTTGCAACAGGCTTGTTTTGGTCATCCCGCCTTACAAAATACCCGCATGGCGATCGCCGTCACCGCCGTATTTCACCGATCAGCATGGCGCTACCAAGATCGGGCTTATCGACGCATTTTTCTGGATACGGGGCATTTGCTCGGCAATATTGAACTTGCTGGCTCGATTGAAGATTATCAAGCATCGCTAATCGGGGGCTTTGCCGATGAAACAGTCAATGAATTACTGTTTTTGGATAAAGAGGTTGAAGGGACGATCGCGATTATCCCAATCCTTGATCTGCAAGATGAAGAGCGCATTGGCAGAGGTCAAGAATCGCGAGAACCAATGCAGCGATCTCTGAATATTCCCAGAGGAATTATGACCGCCTTGCCATCAGCAACTGTCATCAGTTATCCCAAACTACCCGATGGTCAGCTTTTAGAATATCTCCATCAATCTACCCAGATTACTGAACAGCCAAACATGCAGAAACTAGGGGAAAAGTTAAACGACAAAAACTCAGAAAACATCGAAAAAACTTCCGAACAAGATCTTGATAAGTACAACTTTCCTTTCTGTACAAAAGTCAGCACCACCACCGAAAGCATTCACTGGGGCGATGATCTCGAAATGCTCGAAAATACAATCTTGCAACGGCGATCAACCCGTGAATATAGTGGGGCAAAGTTAGAACTTGCCGAACTTAAAGCAATTCTTGACTTTACCTATCAGCCTCAACACTATACTGATCAAGGTATTGATGGTAATCCAGATTATTTCGATCTCAGCCTGATCGAGACCTTTGTAGCCGTAACAGGTGTAGTTGGCTTAGACGAAGGATGCTATTACTACGCGCCTAAATCACAAGAGCTACGCCAAATTCGCTTTAAAAACTTTAGAGATGAATTGCATTATCTCTGCCTCGGTCAAGACCTTGGACGCGATGCAGGAGCCGTCATTTTCCACACCGCCGATCTTCAAAAAGCTGTAGCTAAATATGGCGATCGCGCTTATCGCTATTTACATATGGATGCAGGGCATCTAGGACAAAGGCTAAATCTAGCTGCGATCGGCTTAGGTGTTGGCGTAAGTGGCATTGCAGGATTTTTTGACGATCTAGTCAATGAGGTGCTCGGCATTCCCAACGATGAAGCAGTTCTATACATCACGACTTTAGGCCGACTCCGTTAGTTGAATGTAAGCCAAAAACCTCAATTGACTACTGAGCTATACTTAGCCTAAGCAACAAAAAGTTAACTCAACGAAAGTGGATAGACTTGTGAAGCAATCCGAAGCCAAAATATTTCAGCCTCAGATAAAAATATCCAATCAGCTATTCCAGCCAGCAGGTGCATGGATAATCATCTTAGCTTTTTGTTTCTTAACAGTTTTAATGATTGCCCTTGGAGGATTTGGTTCAAGAATCCTTAATATTTTGTTTCCATTGGGAGCATTGATCGTTGGTTGGCTACTGTACTTTCGTTATCCTATCCTTTATAACGGATTTGTGTGGTGGCTATTTTTTGTCACTCCATTTATACGTCGAATTAGCGACTGGAGGATAGGTGAATTTACTGAGCCAAAAAGTAGCTATATTATGCTAGCTCCATTTGTAGCATGTATAATTTGCGCCAATACAATCCATCTCAAGCTATTTAAGACCCGCGATAAATATTCTTCG
>JANNDZ010000608.1:0-1864 GCA_031378395.1 Pseudanabaena sp. OTE_75_metabat_487_sub | reverse complement strand
GCAAAGTAATGGACATCGCCAAGGCGGTCAAAAAAGGCAAAGTAGTTATGACCATGATCGAGTTGAAAGAAATCATTACCCAATGGATAGAAAGCAGTTTTTTCAATCGCCTCAATGCCATCTTGAAATAGTGAACGTTCTGCAAACTCAATACGATGAAACTTCATGACCGAAACCCTACGACAACTTCACGATAGAAAAAAGAGCGATCGCTAGCGAGCAATTCCTGACTAAGTGAGCGATCAATCGTAATATGCTCTGCCATGATTTCCGCTAAGCTATGGTCGCCATTAAGCCTCCGCCCAATGATTGCGCCGCCCGATTTTAGGTGATTGACTATCTCTGTTAGCATTTGATGGAGACTGCTCAGAGGCATCCAGTCTGAGATATTAGAAAACTGAATTAGGTCGAATTTTTCTGATGTGGCGAGTTGCTGAAGGCAATCAACAAAAGCGCCCTGATGTAGTTGCAATCGCTCTGTTCCTAATGTGCGAATATCATTTTGGGCTGAGGCTTGGAGATAAAGAGGAACTCCCTCTCCTGTGCGATCTGACGTATAGCGATCGCCCCAAACTTGGGTTAAAAAATAATTTTGATTGGGGATAAAGCGCTGTAAGGCTTGGGCAAAGACATCGGCAAAATGCTCGCCAAAGCTGCGATCCATCGAGTAGTTGACAGCAGCTTCGCCAAAGGCTTGGATGAGTCGATTGCGCTCAAATACCTGCTCAAAAATGTCTTGCCATTGTGGATGTTGTACGGCAACTAACGGTTCTTGCAAAGGTTCGATTCCAATCTGAGCAAATTTTTCTGCAAGTTGCCGAAATAATTGTTCAAAGCGTCCGACTTGATTCACGCCAAACTCAATCTGTTCGAGTCTTGCATCCCAAAAAGCTTTTGTACTTGCAGGTAAATTTGGGCTTAAGCTGGCGTAGATACTGAGCCGATCGCGATCGCTAGCAGATTTATCTGCGCCAATTAATTGCAACTGGTCATCTAAAGATAAATGCAGTAAGGCTTGGCGGCGTAGTTCGACGAGATGCAGTTGAGCAGGATTAAGATCTACCGCTTCGATTTTGGCGATCGCAGAATGTGTCAGCAAACTTAAGGCGGTGCAGCCACCTGAAGCCACCAAAAGCACCCTGAGCAGATTTTGCTGGCGCTTGGCTAACTCTTGGATGACGCGCAATTCAATTCGAGGATCTTCGCGCACTTGCGAGAAGGCTATTTCTGAGGTGATTGCCGAACTAGAGTTACAAATCACGATATAAACTCCAGAAATAGTGAGCACCAAGCATTAATCCTTGCAATACTTGCCGACGAGTACGCATATCCTCCCAACCTGCTTCTGCTAATGACAGCAAGTCTCTCGCATGTTCTGTATCCAGCTTTTCATGGAATGCATAGTGCGATTGACTACCCGCTGCTGTCCAGCCACGTTGATGCAAAATTCGGGCGATCACAGCACTGATCCCAACATAAAGATGTTCGATCATGCCGAGCATTGCTGCTCCCGATTCTCCTGACTGCATTAGGCAGTAGGTCAAAACCGATTGATTAAACGCTAGTACTGGCATCGTACAGGGTGAATTTAGCTCACATTCAGTTGCTCCCAAAGCCCGAAGGTATTGCTGAAAAGTATATTTGTGCGATCGCCAGCGATCGCCGTGACCATGCTCTTCGGTGATATTTGCTAGTAATGGTAAGCGTGTTTCTAGAGTTTCCGTTCGGGCTAACACCGCAGCTAATGGCTGAGAGAAAGACTCGACGGCAAAACGGAATGGAAGTTGGCTATGTCGAAAAGAATCGCGATCGGTCATAGGATCTGCCATCCAGAGCATATAGGGATGGTTATTAAAGTCATAAA
>JANNDZ010000574.1:0-1681 GCA_031378395.1 Pseudanabaena sp. OTE_75_metabat_487_sub | reverse complement strand
CTAGTAGTTACTTTTCCTTGTCTAATTATCGAAGTTCTCTCACCATCAACTGAAGCCTATGACCGAGGATTCAAGTTTTCGCAATACCGCCAGTTTGACACTTTGCAAGAATATGTATTAGTCCAAGTCGAGCAGCCAATTGTGGAAGTATTTCAGCGCAATGATCAGGGGCAATGGGTATTTTTTGAATATGGTTTTGGCGATCGCCTATTCCTCAAATCTGTAAATGTCGAAATAACTATTAGCGATCTGTATCGACAAATTCAATTTGATGAAAGCGCTGCAAACATAAATTTGTAAGGGCAATTCATGAATTGCCCTTACAAATTTATGTAACACGAGTAAGAATGATCACCCCAGCCGTAACACCAATTAAATTAGGTAACCATGCGGCGGCGAATGGGGAAAGAAATTCAACTTGTCCAAGTGCGCCGCAAATAAACAGCAGCAAATAATAGCCAAAAATAATTAACACACTCAATCCAAAACCGATCGCTGCACCTGTACGCTGAGGTCGCATTCCCAGAGATGCACCAACGAGCGCAAAGACTACACAAATAAATGGTAAAGCATATTTTTGCTCAAGCCTGACTTCTAACTTGCGGATTTCTTTGGTATTACCAGACTGCTTAAGCAAGTCAATATTGCGACGAATATCGGCAATATTCATTTCTTCAGCGCTGCGTTGCTCTTGTGCTACATCAAGGGGAGCACGAGGCAATTGCAGATTCTGATCATCAAAACGGAGAATGCTACGGTAATTGCCATCTGGACTCACCAGATAGGTCGTCCCTTGGCTAAACCTCCAGACATTTTGCTCAGGAATCCAGACAGCGGACTCAGCGGCAAGAATTTGCTGAAGCTGACCTTGCGAAAAGTCCAAAACCGTTAAGCCACGCATCTGCTTACCATCAAAGCTCCGCGCATAAAAACTCCGAACTAAGCCTTGTTTGGTAGTGCCATCTTCTTGCGGCACTTCACCATATTGCTGATAAAAAATATCTTGGCTTTTAAACTGCACATTTTCTTGATTTAACGCAGCCCTCAGCGTACTCCGCGATTGCCAATTTGCCGCAGGCACGATCGCTTCATTAAATACATAGGTCATACCCGTTACAAATAGGCTCAGTACTAGCGCAGGTGCAACTAAACGGTAAGCACTGACCCCACAGCTCCGTAAAGCCGTTGTCTCACCATCGCCAGACATGCGGCTATAGGATAGCAATGTCGCTAGCAACATCGACATCGGAAATGAGTACACCATGAAGCCTGGGATCTGGTAACCAAAAATCTGAAACGCTGTTAAAACGCTTAATCCCGCATCAGTAATCAGGCGAATCAGTTCAAATAGGGAGCCGATCGCTAAAATCACGGAGGAAAATGCACCCACTCCAAACAAAAATGGGGTCAACATTTGCGTGAATAAATAGCGATCCATGATCGACAATCTTGGTAGCCATCCTAGCGACACGTTTGTAACTTTTTTCTTTGGTTGAGTCGTTTGTAAGGTTGCCATTTTCTAGATTATTACCTTCGATCGAGATTACAGGTTTTTGGAGTTTTATTACAAATAATTATTAAAGTATCGTTAAAGCGCTACAAACCAAGCCTGTAAATCAGCTAAATTATTAAAATCTAAAAGTGCCTCACTGTAATTGAGGATTTGAGTGAGGCACTTTTA
>JANNDZ010000515.1:0-2277 GCA_031378395.1 Pseudanabaena sp. OTE_75_metabat_487_sub | reverse complement strand
TTTATGGACGAGCTAAAACCGATTCTCAATGAGTTCTTAGGGCAACCCGTTGCATTTTTTGGTGGACTCGTTTCGGGCTTTCTTAAGCTCGATCTCCAACAAGATCCTTTAAAGGGTTGGCTAGAAAAGCAAGGAGCTATGCCGACCACGGTAGCTTCTAGTAGCAATAATGGCAAAAATGACGGGCCACAATCTATTTCGATTGACTAAACAAAATCTTAATAATCAAGAAAATAGAGGAAGTGCAAAGCACTTCCTCTATTTTCTTGATTGCCACAATATTAGACAATAGGAATAGCGCGAGCGCTACCCCTATTGTTTATCAAATACGGCTTATGTGGTTTCCCTATCTCTTGCTTGCGATCGCCTATCTTTTAGGATCGTTCCCTACAGGTTATTTAGTGGGGCGGATGGCGGGTATTGACATTCGTGAACTTGGTTCAGGCTCGACAGGAGCCACGAATGTATGGCGCAATGTCGGCAAGTTTGCTGGAATTATGGTATTTGTAACCGATTTTGCTAAGGGTGCGATCGCAATTTACATGATGCAATCAGCGAATTACTTACAAGCGCTCTCAGCTTCAACTTTTGGATATACTCAATCGCCAATTACCGATAATTTATCGCTGTTCGTAATTGGGGCAGGGATGCTTGCCCTAATTGGTCACAGTCGCCCAGTTTGGTTGGGGTTTAAGGGCGGTAAGTCAGTGGCGACAGGGGTAGGTATTTTGTTTATGTTGAATTGGATTGTCGCGATCGCGGCTTTTAGCGTTTGGCTAGCAACAATGGCAATTTGGCGCACAGTTTCGATTAGCTCGATTTTGGCAGCAGCAGCAGCTCCTGTGTTGATGTGGGCATTGCAAGGAAATATTGTTTATTCAAGCTTTGTAACTGTCGGCTGCATTTTTGTAATTTGGTTACATCGATCTAATATCGAGCGCATTCTCAACGGCACGGAGTTCAGCTTTAAGTCTGACTCAAATGTATAAACAAAGAAGCTAGTGGCAGTGCTCTGCGCAGTCACTAGCTTCTTTGTTTATGGTGATCTACAAACCGAAAGAAAAGGGGCGGCGCTTTGCGCCGCCCTTTTTCCTTCGGTTTGTATGTCCTAAGCAAAACTTAACATTGTCATAGTAAAAAACTAAAATAGGCAAACAGTACTTAGTTTAACGGGACAAATCTTCTCAGTGATTGGATTGCCTCTGAGCCAAAGTGCAGTCAATTTAGTCAAGCTTACCAATGACTGAACATCATTAATTTGATTGTTGTCAAGACCAACTCCACTCAAATTAGTCAAACTCGCTAGCGGCTGAACATCATTAATTTGATTGTCTCTGAGACCGATACCTGTCAAATTGGTCAAACCTGCAAGAGGTCTGATATCACTGATTTGATTACTGTAGAGGTAGAGTTCGATCAAATTGGTCAAACCTGCGAGGGGAGTAATGTCACTAATTTGATTGTTGTTCAGCAAAAGATCTGTCAAGTTTTTCAAACCTTTTAATGGCTTAATATCTCTGATCTGATTATCTCCAAGATAGAGAACAATCAGTTTAGTCAAGCCCGCTAGAGGTTTTATATCGCTGACTTTGTTGCGAGCAAGACTGAGTTTAGTCAAGTTCGTTAAGCCCTTTAGTGGTCTAATGTCAGTAATTTCATTGATACTAAGATAGAGTTCAGTCAAATTAGTTAAACCTGCTAAAGGCTTAATGTCACTGATTTGATTGTATTCAAGGTAAAGTACTGAAGATGGTCTGTTAAGCTTTGCTTCAGCTAGCTTACAGTCTTGTGTGTCGGCTTTCTTTAGTAGTACTTCAACTGTCTTTCTAGTTTCATTAGGCAGGGAGTTTTTTTGTAGACACCATTGCTCAAAGCTTTGATTGTTAGTTGGAAATGCTTCTGCTTGGGAGAGTGGAAATGCTAGCAGAACTGCGGTAGTCGAGAGAATACTTAAGGCTAAAGGGAATTTCATATGCGCTTCGATTTTTTTGGAAATTTTATCGCTTTTCTGGAAGTAATTGTGCGATCGCTATTGGATCGTAATGCGATCGCGATCGCATTACTAAAGACAAAACCAATTCTCGGAAATGAGATTACTTTCGAGAATTAAAAATCAAACCCAGTAAAGTTTTTAGGTTCTCAAAATGGGATTGCCATTTTGAGGATTGAGATAAGATCATTATGCCCAGTCCCCTATGCTGAAAGCGTACAATCAAAGTATGAAATTTTCTACATTAGTCATAATTGTTGGTGCGATCGCTCTTCCTTTTGCATTCT
>JANNDZ010000506.1:0-2940 GCA_031378395.1 Pseudanabaena sp. OTE_75_metabat_487_sub | reverse complement strand
ACCAGATTCACCACGCCCGGATTTTCCAATCGATGTTTGTGACCGGCCGGGATGTAGGTCGATTCGTTCGTGGCGATCAACAGATCAAGCTCCCCGTTGACAACTTTTGCCATCCCGCTTACGACAATCCAATGTTCGCTGCGGTGGTGATGCATTTGCAGGCTAAGGCGATGTCCTGAGTTGACTTCAATGCGCTTGATTTTATAGCCACGACCTTCTTCGAGAGTGGTGAATGATCCCCAAGGACGTTCTACAGTCGGACCATGAGTATTTAATGATTCCCCACTGAGATTTGTAATGCTAGCGAGTGCTGAAGGAGCTTCTTTTACTGGTGACATAACTGCAATTTTAGAAAGCTGATTGGTTATTAGGATAGCATCTTAAAATATAAAACCAAAAAAGTGTGAGGCGGCACAAAGTGCCACCTCACACTTTTTTGGTAAAGTTATTGAGGGCGCACAGCGACCTCAATAACTTTAATTTGGTCGAACTCGCTATGGCGGAATTCTTAAGGGTTGGCAATTCGGCTCCAGACTTTGAAGCTGATGCTGTAGTTGATCAGGAATTTACAAAAATCAAGCTTTCTAGTTACCAAAAAAACAAATATGTTGTTCTGTTTTTTTATCCACTTGACTTTACTTTTGTCTGTCCTACTGAAGTGATTGCTTTCAGCGATCGCTATGCTGAATTTGCCAAACTAAATACTGAAGTCATTGGTATTTCTGTAGATAGTAAATACGCTCATCTAGCTTGGATTCAAACCTCGCTTGCTGACGGAGGGCTAGGTGGCGATATTAAATGTCCACTTGTTGCCGATCTAACTAAAGCGATCGCCACAGCTTTTAATGTTCTTGATCCCCTCTTAGGTATTGCCTTGCGTGGTTTATTTATTATTGACAAAGCAGGCATTGTCCAACATGCCACCATTAATAATCTTGCCTTTGGTCGGAGTATTGACGAGACTATACGCACTCTTAAAGCAATCCAACATACCCAGATCCATGAGAATGAAGTTTGTCCTGCTGATTGGCAACAAGGTATGGCGACCATCAAGGTATAACCCCAAAATAGAGTTGTGGTGCTTCGCACCACAACTCTATTTTGGGGGTTGATTACTTGGTAATAGCTATATTGCGTCTTTGACGTTTAGTTAATTAGGGTACAAAATGAAAAGGCTGGATCGGTTATCGTATTTCCATAATCAAAACTTAACGTTTATGACTCATCTTGATGGGGGAGCCAGATAAAGCAATGGCTGAAACAAAAAAAGCTGTCCTTATGATGCACACCGACCAAGCACAAGGTGAATTGTGGCAGACGGCTTTGGCAACTCAGCAATTGGATGTAATTTGGGAAAATATTTCCTTAGATTTAGTGCAGTATCTAGAAAAATGCGATCGCCACGAGCTGCCAGATTTGTTAATCATGGATATGGCGATCAAAAGCCCCAGCTCAGAGACATTGCAATCATCATCGGTCTGTCAATGGCTAACCAAGCAAAAAGCTCCGACAAAAGTTGTCTTATTTAACCCCAGACAGGAAAAAATCAAAGATATCGAACATAGTTGGGCAATCAGGCGTGGAGCGTCTGATGTATTGCCTCGCTTATCTCCTGAAAATTTAATGGCTGAAGTCGCCAGAGTTACAGCGTTAATTGGTTGTTCATTAATTTCACAACCGTTGGAAAAAATAGCTAAAAGTTTTGGTACAAATGCTGGAGCTATCCAAGTTAGAGAAAGCCAGTTAATAACTACGCTAGATATCAACGAACCTCAAGCCAATTCAAAATCTGAAACCAAAAATAACTCTAAACCCAATCAAAAATCTGACAACGGTGAGGTAGTTATGTATCGAGGTGTAAGAATTAGGCGATAATTGCTGCACTTCGTACTGAAACTATCGCCTAATCCTTTAATGAGGATTGCTGCAATAAAAAAGACGGTGCGACGCACCGTCTTTTTTATTGCTATAACTTGAGTAGCGATCGCCATAGCTCTCAAAAAATGTCCAATCATTCTCAACTGCAAGAAGAACAAGCTTTTATATTGTTTGCACAGCATGGCTGGGCGGATACTTTTCACGATATTGCTCAATTAGCCAAATCGCTAGCCTACTCAAACACGATCATCTATACGCCAGATTTGGGCTGGCTGAATACATGGCTAGCAATCGCCCCATTAATAAGTAAAGTCGAAAATATCACAACCGAGGCTATCGCCAAACACCCAGAGTTACCATTGCGAATTGTTGCCCATTCAATGGGGGCTTTAATCTGGCTAGAAGTTTTAAATCGTCATCCTGAATGGCTACCTAAAATTCATAGCTTTACTCTAGTTGCTTCACCCGTCGGTGGTTCTGATTTGGGAAGACTATTCGATCCGTTTCGCTGGTTCCCCTTAATGGCTCGTGATTTAGGGACAAATCGTCGCTCCATTGCCGAAGCGATCGCCTCAAAAATTCCAGTGCTTTCAGTTGTTGGTGATATAGGTAACAATACTGATGGCACAGTGCCAGTGGGATGTTCGCAGTTTGCCAGAGCCACTTTTGTGCGCCTAGATGGCATCCGTCATGCTCCTCTCAAAAATCATCCTAGAGTTGCCGCCGCCGTGCGTCAGTTTTGGAAAAATCCTGTAATTGCGCCGATTCAAACTGATTCTGTATCGCTGCTAATCGCTAAACTGCGATCGCTTGACCTGACCGAAACCGATAATCAAAATTTTGAAAAGGCTAAATTAATCCACACTGGTTCGGACGACACAAAGCTCTGGGCTTGGACAAATGCCTTGCAAGTTATGCATGTGTTCGTAAGTGTGGGCGATCTCTGCGTTTTTAGTGCCTCTACAGGTTGGAAAGACAAAGGTAAATTAGCGATGATGCTCAAAGAATTATCCTAGGGGAACTCCAAGGAAAAAATGATCCATATAAAACCCAAAAATGTTG
>JANNDZ010000504.1:0-13762 GCA_031378395.1 Pseudanabaena sp. OTE_75_metabat_487_sub | reverse complement strand
TTTACGGTTTGGGCTATGTATCGTCGATGCTCACTACCTTTAAGTTGTTTTGCTGTTTCTTGAAATAGTGTCTTGAGCGTGTCTGTAAGTTTTATCACTTTATGCCAAATATATTAAATATCCCATAAAGTGCTTTTGGAGTTATTTATTTCTTGCAAGTCCCTAACAATTCCTTGGATTGGCTTTTTGGGGATCGTGATGGGATTTGATATATTTCTCAATGCGGTTTTTGCGGTTCTCTATTTACTTGATGCTAATGCGATCGCAGGTATCCCAAAAGTAGGCTTTATGGAAGCTTTTTTCTTTAGTGTGCAGACCCTTGCTTCTATTGGCTATGGAGTAATGAATCCCCAAACACTTTATGCAAATCTGCTGGTCACCCTAGAATCGATCGCAAGTTTAATGTTATTTGCAGTGATCACGGGAATAGCCTTTACTAGATTTGCCAAATCTTCTTCCCGTGTAATGTTTAGCCGAGTCGCGACAATTCACAATTACAATGGTATTCCAACTCTCATGTTTCGGGCTGCTAACGAGCGACGTAATAATATTCTCGAAGCGAAACTGAGTGTTTATCTGATGATCGATGAAATAACAGAGGAAGGGCAGATGATGCGACGCTTGCATGAACTAAAACTAGTGCGCGATCATTCGCCTGTCTTTTTACTGTCATGGACAGTGATGCATACCATCGATCAGAGTAGTCCTTTGTATGGCTTGACTTTAGAATCAATGGAACGATTACATGCTCAAGTCCTTGTATCGCTGACTGGTGTTGATGAAACAGTTGAAGGTACGCTTCACGCTCGACACTTTTATGCAGCCCGAAGCTTAATGTTTGATCGCCGTTTTGTCGATGTGATTCACATGGGAAATGATGGACATCGCTATTTAGATTACACTTATTTTCACGAAACGACAGCTATATAATACCAAATCACAAAATGGCTACGCCATTTTGTGATTTTAAAATCTTTTGGGTTAAGACTTACGCAAAGCTATATTGAAACCCTTATCGCAATGTAGGGGCAATTCATGAATTGCCCCTACATTGATTGCGTGCTTTTGCATAAATCCTACTGGTATTATTCGTTGTCGCATATCTTTAAGTGGGTTTGAATCATTTGGTCTAAAGCTTTAAGTTTTACAGGCTTAGATAGATAATCATTAGCTCCAGCTTCTAAACACCTTTCCCGATCGCCTGTCATCGCTAGTGCGGTCAGAGCAATAATCGATATATCAATCAAATTAGGGTCACAGCGAATTTGCTGAATTGCCTCCATTCCATCTATCCCTGGCATCTGAATATCCATCAAGATTAAGTCGGGTTGATGGGCTTTGGCGATCGCGATCGCTTCTAGTCCATCTCTTGCCAAGAGCATTCGATAACCTTTAGCTTCTAGATAGCTAGAAAACGTCATGATATTTGCTTCGTTGTCTTCCGCGATCAAAATCAATGGCGACCATGCTAGATCTCGCTGGCTCTTTTCAGAAGTATTTTCTATGTTTAGGTCTGGCTCAAAAGAAAGATTTTGAGGAGATGAGACGACTTCATTGTAGGGAAGAGCAAACATAAAGCTACTACCTACACCTGTTTCGCTGGTTAGCCACACCCGCCCCTCATGTAGTTCCACAATTCGTTTCACTAGCGCTAGCCCCAATCCCGTTCCTTCATATTTGCGATTTAGGGAACTATCAATTTGCACAAAGGGTTGAAATAGTTTCGAGATGTTTTCGGCAGCGATGCCAATACCAGTATCAATCACAGCAACTTGTAAATAAGACATGGTAGTTGTGGTGAAGGATGTGGGCATTTGTTCGGAGGTAATTCGTGATATCTCTAGGGTAATACTTCCACTTTCAGGCGTGAATTTAACAGCATTATTCAGCAGGTTGATCAGCACTTGACGGATACGCCGTTCATCAACCATTAAATCTGGTAAATCCTTAGGAATTTTTTCTATTAATTGAATGGATTTTTGGAATGCCTGCTGTTTGATAAATACTAAGCTTGATTGGCATAACATTTGAATGGATGTGACCGTCAGATCGAGAGTGATTTTTCCTGATTCAATTTTTGCGAGGTCGAGAATATCATTGATCAATGATAAGAGATGATTTCCACTGCGTTCAATTGTTAATAGTGCTTTGACTTGGCGATCGCTGATAGCACCTAAAACACGTTCTTGCATCGATTCAGTCATGCCCAAAATAGCATTGAGCGGCGTGCGCAGCTCATGGCTCATATTTGCAAGAAACTCATCCTTGAGCCTTGTTGCCCGAATGAGTTCTTCATTTGTGTGGGCGAGCTGTTGGTAGCTCTCAGATAGCATTGCCTCTGCTTGCTGCTTTTCTACTAGTTCTAGTTGTGCTTGCTCCAATAGACTTGCTTGCTGAATGGCGATCGCTAACTGATCGGCTATCTGATAGCAAAAGTTAATCTCATGTTGGAGCCAATGGCGAGTTGACGCGCATTGATGGATGCATAACAAGCCCCACAACTCCTCACCGCAAAGTAACGGCATCACGATATTTGCTTTTACCTGAAACTTTGCCAAGATATCAACGTGACAGACTTGTGAACCATTTTTATAGATATCATCGACGATATAGGCTCGTCCCTTAGCATAGAGTGCGGCATAGTTTTCGCCAAAGGTATGGTCATGAACTCTAACAGCTAAAGCTGATACGAAGCCCTCGACAAGGGCTTCGGAGACAATTTCCCCATCATCAAAATTAGATTCAGGATAGAACTTAAAGATGCCAACGCGATCAGCATTAAGGAAATTCCGCATTTCCTGTACAGCAGTATCAAAAATAGTTTGCAAATTTAGCGATCGCCTGATCCGTTGGGTGATTTCTGCCATCAAGACTTGCTGCTTTATTTGTTGTTGCAATTGGGCTTCAGATTGTTTGCGATCGCTGATATCCATCGCAATCCCAAACAGTCTCGTCACTATATCTTCTGAGTTCCAGACAGCCTCAGCTTTGACAAACACATAACCAGAAGAACCATCTGCGCGAATAATCTGTAAATCTGTTTCAAAGGTTTCCCCACTCTGAATTGCTCTATCGATGAGTTGGATAAATCGCTTGCGATCATCGATTGGGAAATATGCTAGCAGCTCTTCATAGTTTGGTTCTGGAAAATTAGGATCGAGTCTAAAAATCCTGAAAATTTCCATCGACCAAGAATTTTCTCTAGTCTGTACATCCAATTCCCAGCTACCAAGATGGGCAATCTGTTGAGTCTCACGCAGGCGCATCTCACTTCGTTGCAAATCAGAAGTACGAGCCTGCACTCTTTTTTCTAAGGATTTATTTAGCTCTAAAAACATCTCGACAGATTGCTTGCGTCCGCTAATATCGAGATGTGTCCCAGTCATCCGCAGTGGTTTACTATCAGCAGCCCACTCTATCACCTTCCCAATCACCAAGACCCAAACCCATCCGCCCAATTTGTGGTGCATCCTTAGTTCGCATTCGTAAGTCTCAGTTTCTTTTTGAAAACATTTTTCTAGAACTAAATTAGCCTTTTGCAAATCATCAGGATGGATATTTTGCCACCATGTTTCAATACTTAGAGGCTCCAATTCTTCAACACTATAGCCAATCATCTCCGCCCAGCGATCGTTGATCGACAAGGCTCCTGTCGGAATAGCCCAGTCCCATAAGCCCATGCCCGAAGCTTCAACCGAAAGTTGCAACCGTTCTTTAATGAGATCTAACTCTAATTCCACTTTGCGGCGTTCGGCTCGGCTTTGGACATCTCGAATCTCGCGGCGCACTGCTTCACCGAGTCGAGACAAGTTCCCTTTTAGGAAGTAGTCATTGGCTCCTTGCCGCATCAGCTCGACGGCTGAAGATTCTCCAATCGCTCCTGAAATGACGATAACTGGTACATCGAGTTGACTTTGTTTAAAGATTTCTAGCACCTGTGGCGCTTGAATTTTTGGTAAATAGTAATCAGAAATAATCACATCCCAATTACGACTTTCTAAAGCTTTGAGGAGTGCTTCAGGTGTTTCGACCCGCTCCCAGTTAAGATTGAAACCAGCTTGACGTAGTGCTCTGATTGTCAAGATCGCATCATCATCTACATCCTCGACGATTAAAACATTTAGAACATCAATCATGGATTATCTCTCTAGAGTTATTGGTTCATTAATACCTGTCCAGTAAGTTGCCAATTGCCCCACGGCTTCGGTAAATCGATCAAATTCAATTGGCTTCCGAACATAGCTATTTGCTCCTAGGTCATAGCTTTCGATAATATCCCGTTGTTCACTTGATGAGGTGAGTATCACCACTGGCAACAGACGAGTTTTTTGATTAGCACGGACAGCTTTTAAAACATCTAGCCCATCAATTTTTGGTAATTTTAAGTCTAACAGCATGACAATGGGAAGGCAATTTGCATTAAAGAGTGTCGTTAGAGCCTCTTCTCCATTGCGAGCGATGAGGATTTCAGCGTTGATTTTGGCGCGACGCAATGCCCTGACAGCCAAACGCTCGTCATCGGGATTATCTTCAACTAGTAAGATGGTCGATTGCGTTGCCATGATTTAAAACCCTTTTCTAGACGATGTATGCGGTACTGTAAAATAAATTGTCGCACCTTTTTCTACAAATCCCTCAGCCCAGACCTTTCCACCATGTCGATGGATTGCTCTCTGCACGCTTGCCAGCCCGATGCCAGTACCTGCAAATTCATTGGTGTTATGTAGACGTTGGAAGACTCCGAAGAGCATTTTAGCAAATGCCATATCAAATCCTGCGCCATCATCACGGATAAAATAGATTAACTGATCTTCCTGCTGCATTATGCCAAATTCAATGCGCGATGTTGCATGATGGCTAGTAAATTTCCAAGCATTTTGGACTAAGTTGCTGATCACAACTCGCATTAGGGTGAGATCGGCTGATACAAATATGTTCGGAATGATGACTACTTCTACATTTCGTTCAGGCTCTAATACTTGTAATTCATTTACTTGTTCCTCAACCAATGTACTTAGGTTAACATGGCTATACTGCATTTCCGATCGCGAAACGCGGGAGAGTCGTAGTAAGTCATCAATTAACATTCCCATCCGTTTAATATTGCGGCGGATGCGATCGAAGTAATCACGACCTTCATCATCAAATTTGTCATAATAATCTTCTATTAATGCATTGCTGTAGCCATCGATCGCTCTAAGGGGAGAGCGGAGATCGTGGGAGACAGAATATGCAAAGGCTTCTAGTTCTTGGTTGGAGGCAAGAAGCTGCGCAGAGGTTTGCTGGATTTGAGATTCGGACTGTTTGCGCTCGGTGATATCTTGCGCTGTGCCAATTGTCAGCTTTACTTTGCCATTTTCATCTCGACTAAATACTGAGTCTCGACTGTAGAGCCATCGCCAGTCGCCATCGGCATGACGCATTCGATATTCGATTTCCAATATATCGCCTTCCCTTGCCACCTCAATTTGTTTGTAGTAATTAGGTATTTTCGCGAGGTCTTCAGGATGCATCAGTATCGCAAATAGCTCTGATCCCATAGCTTGCACCTCCTCAGGACTGTACCCAAGGGAAGCCGTAATCTCACGATTGCAATAGATGTTGCACTGTGCTTGCAGGTCATAGAGATAAAGAATGTTCGGAGAAGACTCAGCTATTTTTTGAATAAATCGCTGGTTTTCTAAAATCTCCTGCTCGACAGCTTTGCGATCGCTGATATCTGTACAAGAGCCGATATATCCCAAAAATTCACCATTGGCATCAAATCGGGGTATACCCGTATCTAGCATCCAGCGATACTCACCATCAAATCTTCTGAGACGATATTCCATCTCAAAGGATTGATGCATCTCAAAGGAAGCCGTATAGACATCTAAACGAAATTGCAAATCGTCAGGGTTAACTCCTTCCGCCCAGCCATTGCCAGATTCTTGCTCCATCGTGCGCCCTGTGAAGTCTAGCCAAGTTTTATTAAAGTGGAAATAAAGAGTATCTAAACCTGACATCCAAATTAACACAGGAGCATTATCTGCTAAATAACGGAATCTGGATTCGCTTTCTTGAATTGCTAACTCAGCTTGTTTGCGATCGCTAATATCTCGCGAGACCGATAAAAGTTGTGAGACTTGTCCCGATTCATCTAGGATGGACGTAACGATAACATCCCACCATTTTGGGGGTCCTTTTGCTGTCGGACAAAAGCCTTGAAATCTACCTGTTTTACCTACCTTAGCAGTCGAGATCGCTGCCTCTATATCCAAACGAGATGCCTCTGGCCATAAAGAGACCCAATCAGCATTGCGGCAAAGCGAAAAATCGTCAATTTCCATAATGCACTGCCCCCCCACATTCATATACTGGAGCCGGCCATCTAAGTCGATCAATTTAATGCAGTCGCTACTGCTTTCCAGAATTCGTTTTTTAAGCTCTTCGCTTTCTCTTAAGGCTTCTTCGGCTTGCTTGCGATCGCTAATATCTTGGGCGATACCTAGGAAGCCAATAATTTGCTGATTGATATCCTTTAGAGCGGTAACAGATAGCAACACAGGAAACCGAGATCCATCTTTGCGAATATATGTCCATTCGTCTTCACTAGCAATGCCTAGACGAGCTTTGGCGACAAATACATCAAAGCCGATGGAAATATCTTGCTTCAGTTCCAAAGAGAGTATTGCTGCCTTATTAATTACCTCCTGAGATTCGTGAATAATTGCTGGTGTGACTTTCCCAATCACTTCAGTAGCACTATAACCTAACATTCTTTCCGCAGCTTGGTTAAAGGTCAGAATTAAACCATTTAAATCGGTAGAAATAAATGCATAATCAGCACCATTAAGAATAGCGCTTTGTAAACTATTCACTTGCCAAAGCTGTTGGGTACGTTCTTCGACTTTGGTTTCTAGCTCTTGATTGAGTTGATAAAGGGCAGTTTCTGCTTGTTTGCGATCGCTTATATCCGTAATCGTGCCAACATAGCCAATAATTTCGCCCCTCTCGTCACGTTCAGCCTCCGACTGACCAAGTGCCCAAGTAATCTGCCCAAATTTATCTACAAATCGATACTCTAAATAAAAAGGTCGGTCAGCTTGCACAGACTCATTCCATTCTGCCGAGACTAGTTCGCGATCGCTAGGATGGATACCATTGACCCAGCCAAATCCTGCTGCCTCGACGACGCTGAGTCCTGCAATCTCACACCAACGCTTATTTACATAGAGACAGTTGCCTTCGGTATCCGTGCGAAAAATCCCGACAGGGGCAGCAGTCGCTAGAGAAGTAAATCTTTGTTCACTCTGTTTAAGTTCTAACTCACGACGTTTTGCCTCCCTGAGATCTCTCCCTTCAGGAATCAATAACACAATCTGTTCAGATTCATCAAAGATGGGGCGCAAAGAGAAGTCAATGGGAATAATCGTTTGATTTATTCCGAAAACCTCAACTTCATAGCGCACAAATTCACCTTTGGCGGCACGGGCGATCGCCTGCTGCAACTGTAGCTGTGTTTCTGGTGAAACCTGCCACCAAGGGGCTTCCCAAAATGGTTTCCCAACGACATCTTCAATCTCTAACCCAGCTACCGTTAGCGAAGCTGGGTTAGCTTCTAGCAAAATCCCTGCGGGTGACAACAGACCGATAAGTTGGAACATGTTGTCAAAAATGGCACGGAATTTCTGTTCGCTCTCTCTGAGAGCAGTTTCAGTGCGTTGCCGCTCTGCTTGTTCGATTTGGGCTTGCTCATAGGCGGTAGCTTGTTGGATCGCGATCGCAATCTGTACTGCTAACTCATTTAACAAGAATAAATCTTCATCTTTCCACGCTCGATAATCGTCACACTGATGCCCAATCAACAACCCCCATAACTTTCCTGATACATGAATTGGAACGACAAGATTGGACTTAACCTGATATGCCTCTAACATCTCAACATAACAGTTGGGATAACTAGCCTGATGGATATTGGCGATCGCGATCACACGACCTTCACTATACCTTAGAGCAATATCTCCACGAAAACAGGGGTCATCAATGACATCATGCAATGATGCTCGCCAACCAGCACCCACTGACTCAGCGGCAATCACACCGCTCCCATCGGGCTGAAACTGCCAAATTAACATGCGATCGCAACTAAGGAACGATCTCAGTTCTTGCACTGCGGCATTGAGAATTTCTGGCAAACTAATTAAAGCCGCGATTCCTGTTGAAATCTTGGCGATCAACTGCTCCCGCTCGAACTTAGCATGAAGTTCAGCCGTGCGTTGCTCGACTTGGTGCTCTAGTTCAACATTGTAATTTTCCAGTAGTTTTAGTTTCTCAGCTTCTAGCTGCGAAACCTTTTGCTCCAAAATCTTGGATAGGTTATATAACTCCAATGGATTGAGTGCATTTAACAAACTGGTCTGAGTCACAACCCCCAATAGTTCACCCTGATCGCCTGTCACAACCAAGCGGCGGATTGATCGCTGCTCCATGATCTGCTGTACCACCATCAAGGTGTCGTTTGGGTGTACCGCGAACACAGGTGCGCTCATCACCATCTGCACTTCCACCCTGTCTAATTGCAGACCTAGAGATTGAAACTGGACAATATCGCGTTCAGTGGTGATGCCCAAGGGGATTTGCAAGGGGTTACCCTCAAGATCGAATTGGGTTTCCACAATCAAGACTGAGCCAACTCGTCGCTCGGACATGCTTTGGGCGATCGCCAGCATCGATGTCGATGGCTCAGCACAGACTACATTTGCTGTCATCACCTCTGACACTAAACGCAAGCGCAATAAATCGAGAGGTCGCGCCAGTTGTCGCAAGCTCTCGTGGGTAATCATGCCCAAAAGGCGATCGCCCCGATCTAAAACAGGCATATGGCGAATGCGGCGCTGCTGAAGCAGATTTACCGCCGAAAACAGATCAGTAAAGTCAGCTTCTCGCAACGTGACCACAGGCGATGCCATCACCTCGCGCACGGTCACAGTGTCAAGCGATCGCTGTTGGGCACTGAGACGCACCACATCGCGTTCGGTCATAATGCCGACAACTTTTTCCCCTTCCATCACCAACACGCAACTCGATCTTGCTTCGAGATGGACGTTATCTGAGTCTCCTGTATGGTCGGCGGCGCAGATCGTCCTTGTCTCGCTCATTTTCGCGATCGCCTCCATCACCGTAATTTCCCCAGTCACTGCCAAAGGGTTGCGCACGATTGCCGATTTTAATTCAGTTTGAGTGAGTGTCGTTGTGGGCGTAGACATGACGGTTTGCCGCGTAGTGTGAATAGAACATACTTTCCGAAACGAACGATAGATCTCTTTTTGTAGCGGTTTTCATTTTGCTGTAAGCAAAATGAAAACTCCAAAACCTTACTGAAACTAATTTTGGGCTTTCAAGGTGGATTGGGTAAGGTGAAGTAAAAAGTAGCTCCCTGTTCGATTACTCCTTCTGCCCAAATTTTGCCTCCATGACGATGAATTATTCTCTGGACTGTTGCCAAGCCAATCCCCGTGCCAGTGAATTCACTGGTGCTGTGTAATCGTTGAAATACTCCAAATAGTTTAGAGCTTTGCTCCATATTAAACCCTGCACCGTCATCATGCATAAAATAAGTCGTTTGTTCTGGCGTTTGTTCTAGATTGTGGGCAATACCAAAGCTAATCTGGGCTGTAGGATGACGATTAGTAAATTTCCAAGCATTCTGCAAAAGATTCTCTAAGACTACGCGCATCAGGTTGCGATCGGCGTAAACAAAAGCTTCTGGCACAACACTCAGATCCACTATTCTCTCTGGTTGCGTAGTTTGGATGTCGCCAGAAATCTCTTGGACTAGTTCGCTAAGGTTGACCTTGTCATAACGCATTTCCGATCTAGATATCCGCGATAGCAACAATAAGTCTTCGATCAGCGTTCCCATGCGATCGACGTTGCGCTGAATGCGAATAAAGTAATCTTTGCAATCATCATCAAAGCGATCGCCATAGTCTTCAAGCAAGATTTGACTGAACCCATTGATCGCCCGTAATGGTGCGCGTAAGTCATGGGAAACAGAATAGGAAAAAGATTCTAGCTCTTGGTTGGAAATTTCTAGTTGAACGCTGGTTTGTTTCAGTTCGAGATTGGACATCGAGAGATGGGCATTAGACTCGATCAGTCTGTCTTCGGCTCGCTGTCGTTCTGCTAGCTCCGACTGCAACTGCTCTACTAAATTAGCCTGCTGGATGGCGATCGCAAGTTGATTAGCAATTTGCTGCACAAACTCAATCTCCATCTCCTGCCATTGTCTCGGTGCAGAACATTGATGAATGCATAGCAATCCCCATAAAAAATCTTCTCCTTCGAGCAAAGGTACGACTAAGTTAGCTTGGATTTGAAATTGCTGCAAAAATTCTTTATGACATTCCGTTAGATATGCATGACTAATATTATCAATTATTTGAATACGTCCATGCAAATACAAATCCGCATATTTGTCAGCAAAAATGCGATCGCCGATTTTAATATCAAGAATTGAGTTGATGTTTTCAGCGGTTGATTCTGAGACAAATTCGCCATCATTAAAATTAGAGTCAGGTGCAAATTTATAGATGCTAACGCGCTCAACCTGAATAGATTTGCGAATCTCCAATGTCGCAATTTCAAAGATTTTCGCCAAATCAAGGGATTGTCGAATCCGTTGCGTAATTTCTCCCATCAATATCGCGCGATCGTATTGCGATCGCAACGCAATTTCGGCTTGCTTTTGGGCAAGCGTCGCCGCCTCTGCGGCTTTCTTCGCTTTCAGGATTTCATCTTCGTACTGAATGCGTTGACGAATGGGAATAAAAATACAATCATTGACAAAATCTTCTCCCTGACTACGACGCGATGCGTTAATTAGCATCGGGATATCATTCCCATCTTTTGCTCTCAATGAGAAGTAGATCTCTTCAACTTTGTCATAGAGCTTTAAAAGTGGAAAGAAATGTGTTTGGTAGAAAATACGACTAGCGATCGGTAAGATTATTTCCAACTTCTTCCCCAAAAGGCTGTCAGCTTCATATCCTAATAGTTGCGATAGCGTAAAATTAGCTAGCACAATCATGCCATCGTCGGTAAACGATAGAAAGCCACAGGGAGCTTTGTTCAGTAGTTCTTCGATCTGTTGGCTCACAGGAATAGATAGTAAGAGGTTTGAACAATTTATTTAACTCATGTTATACCACTTCTTAAATTAAAAGCTTTTGAATGCTTAAAGAAAGAGCCTTTAGTTTGATAGGTTTAGTTAGATATTCATCCGCGCCTGCTGCGAGACATTTTTCGCGATCGCCTGTCATCGCCAAAGCCGTCAACGCAATAATTGGAATATCAACCAGATTCGGATCGAGACGGATCTGCCGAGTTGCTTCCAAACCATCCATGGCAGGCATTTGGATATCCATCAATATCAAATCAGGATGATGGGCTTTAGCAAGGGCGATCGCCTGTTGTCCATCGCTTGCCAAGAGCATTCGATAACCCTTAGCTTCTAGATAGCTAGAAAATGTCATGATATTAGCTTCATTATCTTCTACTAATAAAATTAGATGCGATTTCTCACGAGTTGTCGTAGAAATTAGTGACTCTAGAACTGAAGTATTGATATCTGGGAGTGGAAGTGGAATCGGAGAATAAGGAGCACAGGGTAAATCGATCGCAAAACAACTGCCGACCCCCAACTCACTCGTTAGTGAAACCTTGCCGCCATGTAGTTCGACTATACGCTTTACCAGCGATAAACCCAATCCTGTGCCAGCATATTGTCGATTTAAGGCGCTATCAATTTGGATAAATGGCTGAAATAACTTGGGGATATTCTCTGGGGCAATACCAATACCAGTATCGATCACGGCAATGCGGATAAATTGTGGCGTAGGGAAATCGGGATGCTCAATATCGGTGAGTAGCTGCTTAACTTCTAGTGTAATACGTCCTTCCTCCAAAGTGAATTTCACCGCATTGTTAAGTAGATTAATCAAGACTTGGCGCATCCGCCGCTCGTCAATTAATAGCTCTGAAAGTTGCGGCGGTAGTTTAATCTCCAGTTGGATGCGCTTTTTCACGGATTGTTGCTTGATAAAGGCAAGACTAGATTGGCAGAGAGCAGCTACATCGGTGAGTGCATAGTCTAGCTCGATCTGCCCCGCTTCAATTTTGGCAACATCAAGAATATCGTTAATTAACGATAATAGATGCGAACCACTATGTTCAACAGTTTGTAATGCTTTGATTTGTTTCTCATTTACCACACCAAAAACACCCTCTTGTAACCCTTCGGTCATACCTAAAATTGCATTGAGAGGAGTACGGAGTTCGTGGCTCATATTAGCGAGGAATTCGTCTTTAAGGCGAGTGGCGCGAGCGAGTTCTTGATTAGATATCTCTAGTTGCTGATTGGTTTCACTCAGCTTAGCTTCTGCTTCCTGACGTTCCGTAATATCATGTAGTGATATTAAATAAGCAGGATGATTATTCCACTCAATCAGCACAAATTGCAGAACACTTCCTCCTATTTTGCCATCTTTCATGAGATGATTGATTTCAAATTGTCTACTCAGTGAGTTGGGGATACCAATGCTATGACCAATAAGTTCTGCAATTGATAGATCAAATATTTTTGATGCTGACGGATTTGCAAACACTATTTGTCCATCTTGATCGACGATCAAGATGCCATCAGAGACATTCGAGACAATGAGATTTAGACGAGTTTCACTGCTTTTTAGTGCTTTTGTTCTCTCTACTATTTTAGTCTCTAGTTCCTGATTGAGTTGCCGCATCTGGGCCGTTGTATGTGCTTGTCGGATCGCAATGCTAACGTGCGTTGCCAACTGCTGAAGTAATGTTACTGATGAACGATCCCAAAACCGCGATCGCAAACATTCCTGCGCTGCCAATAATCCCCAAAGCTCTCCCTCTTGGAGAATTGGTACGACAATGATCGCCTGTACCTGAAGCCTCTCTAAAAACTTGGTGTGGCATTCTGTCAGTCCTAAATAGATATTATCTGTCACCTGAACTCGTCCATTTTTGTATGGCTCTACCATGGCTTCGCCAAAGTGCGGATCGGTGAGGACTTTACCCAGTAGAGAGTTGCAACCATGCGTAACTGATTCAGCAATAACAAGGCCGCTCCAGTCCGCCGCAAATTTATAAGCAATGACGCGATCAGTATTCAGGAATTGACGTATTTCCGTAACTGTTGTGTCAAGAATAACTTGCAAGTCAAGTGATGCATTAACCCGATTGGCGATCGCTGTTAACAATGATTCATATTCAATCTGATGTGTTTGACTTAGCTGAGGCGATCGCACTTTGTCCTTTAGTAATAGCAGCGATCGCAGAGTAATTAATCCGACTGGATAGTTATGCTCGTCAATCAGAGGTAAATGACTAAATTGATGTTGATAAAATAAATTGAGAGGCGTTTCCACGTCCTGAAAATCTTTTATTGCCAATGACCTAACAGGTTGGGTCATTACAGCCGACACCTTAATTTGATTAATGTCTAAGTCCTTAGCCATTAATCGAATCAAGTCAGATTGAGTCACGATCCCGACGAGTTGAGACTCAGCAACAACCAAAACACAGGATACGCAACTTTTAAAGGAATCGATCTCTCCCCCAGACTGCTCAGCTTGCATTACATCAAGCGCTTGCGCTTGATCAATTAATTTCACTACATACTGCACAGGAGAGTCAGATTCGGCAATCAGCAGGTTACGGGCGATCGATTGTTCTAATAGATGTGGACTAT
>JANNDZ010000501.1:0-7820 GCA_031378395.1 Pseudanabaena sp. OTE_75_metabat_487_sub | reverse complement strand
CTTTCAATGTTTAGATCTACCAGTTCCTCTGTCTATGATTTAATTTAAAGCCCTGTATATCTATGGCTTGATCTTAATGATATCGATTGTACCGTCCGCTTCATTGGCAGTTAAAACCAAATTCCGACTAGGAATCACTACTAATCCTTCTGGATTTTTGCCAGTCGGCACAACCCCTAAAAGAACCGGCATACGAATCGACGAAATGTCATAAGCAACCAAGAAGTTGCCACGCTCCGAGGTTAGAAAAGCAACCTGTTTGTCGTCTACAACTGAAACTACTGCCCCTTCCAATTCAATACCTCTCTTTGAAGAACGTTTGAGAGGATAAAAACTATTTTTAATAGCGATCGCTTCTACGGAGTTGCCGCTTTCATAGACGACTGTGCCTTGTAGATCAAAAATAGTCCAGCCGCGTCCACCAGAATAGACTTTATCACCAAAAGTTTTGCGATCCGTATCTCCCTCATTGGCAGTAACCAAAAAAAGACCATCAGCAGTAAAAGCAATCCCATCGGGTTCGCGCCGGCCAGTGAATTTCTCAGTCAAGCTAGCTTTGTCATCGTCGCTCAGGTCTCCAAGTTGAGTAACTGTGCGAGCTGAAAAAATCCGAGTTACGCTGGCTGATTTAATATCAATCAAGGCGATCGCATTATTTTCTTGTAAGGTTACAGCAGCCATTTTGCCATCGGGAGAAATTGCCACGTATTCTGGCTGAGGATCGGTAGGGAAATTCACCCCAGAAATCCCCTTGAGGTTGATGGCGATGTTTTGAATGGATGACTTGGATAAGTTATTGTAATCGAGGGTAACGATCGCAACTGTTCCCGGTCTTTTACCTGGCAACTTATCGGTATTTTCTTCATCTTCAATCGCAACTACTAATTTCTTCCCATCAGGCGTAATGGCAATACTATCAGGACCAATACCAGGGAGGGTAAGACTAGCTACTTGTTTGCGATCGCTCATGTTAAAGAATAGGAGTTGACCTGGTTTTTCTTTGACATAAATAGATGCGATCGCATACTTCGCATCAGGGGTAATTACTACAGAAGTTGGTTCACCCACATTGGCAACACTAACCACACCAAGCATCTTCGGCTTGCTAGGGTCTTGAATATTGACAAATCCTATATCATTCTCTTTGGAGTTGACATAGACAATTCTATTACCATCGCGACTAGCTGCAATAATTTCTGGGGCAGAGCCAGGGGTTTTGAATCGCACTATAGATGAAAGCTTAGCTTCAGGTTGAGCGATCGCTGCGGTAGCCGTAGTAAAGGCTACTAGAGCCACAGCAGGCAGTATGTATGCAGAACGCAATCCGTACATGGAGTTGAGTAAATTATTGCTAATGGTAGACTGCTAAATACTACAAGACAAATCTTAAGCAAAGATTAAGCTTGTTTTAGAT
The DNA here is from genome assembly GCA_031378395.1 of Pseudanabaena sp. OTE_75_metabat_487_sub. GTDB lineage: Bacteria > Cyanobacteriota > Cyanobacteriia > Pseudanabaenales > Pseudanabaenaceae > Pseudanabaena. Next base: position 6,406 of record JANNDZ010000501.1, on the reverse strand, counting down.
TCTTAGTTTCTGGCGCTGAAAATGATTCATTTCACTACGTTTCAGCGATTCAATCGTATTTAGGAATTACGCAGCGATCTCAGATCTTTTAGGGTGCGTTAATGAAATGTAACGCACCCGTTTTTTCTTTAGTCAAACTATTTTTGGCTAATCTCAAATGCTGATTCGGTTCTGTAAATGCACACATGACTATAGCGTCTCAGCTAGACCGTTATACCAACATTCAGATATCTCTGATTTGAAGAATGAAGGCACTGATTGCGCCTATTGAGGAGCAGAAAGTCCAATTAAGCAAAGATTGCAGGATTTTTTTGTTGAAGCGGACTAAGAGTTCTTTTAGCAATAGTGCCTTTATGAATTGCTGCAAAAATATTGACTGCTATGCTCTAGATTTAGGCGGCGAAATCAAACAACATTGTCGTCATGTAACGCTCAGTCCATTCTGTGCCAAAAGACTTTTCGAGAACTCGGCGAGTTTTATCGTTTTGCTGTTGCTTCTCGCAGTAATAGCGCTGACCTGCCAAAATTTGATCGATTTCTAGAGAAGTTGTTAATGGCTCTGTCGCCACCGCCAGCTGACAATGCAACGCCAAATATTCACGCACACGTTGCAAGAAATTCGCCTCTTCTTGCACTCCCATCGGACGCACAAATAAACAAAAATCGGAAAAAATATCGCCCCATTGTGGCAACTCACGAGTCTGCTCAAACTGCATCACAGGCAAACTCGACAATGCATTGTAGTAACTGCGTGGTAATGCGCGTTCAGGATGCACAGGCGATAAATCTGCGATCGCGGCGCTAATACTGCCACGACCACCGACTAAATCGGCTCCGAAGATGGGAATGCCATATTCAGGATTAGGAAACATCACACAGTGCAGAATATCTAAGCCACTGCCAACTCTGGCAAGCTCTAAATGTAGCTTCCGAAATTGTGGGGTGCTGTAGCAATGATTTTCAATCACTAGGCGCTCACCTTCTAAAGCACCCTCAACATAGCCAAGATCTTCTGGAACTTGATAGGGCGATAAATCTAGGTTTTCCCGCCATACTGATTCGATACAATCAGCTAAATCGTGAATGAGGGGATATTGTTGCTCTCGCAGCGACGCTTGTGTGGCTTGAGTCATGCGATTTCTATCTCGATTTATATGAATTTTAAAAAAGTATTTATTGTCTGACCATGACTGATTTATTGTGCAAAATGCGTGCAAGCCAGCAGGTGGTTCGCACCGCGAACTACCTGTTTTGATAAGCTTTAACTCGTTGCAGTCGATTATGAATCCGACTTGCTAGATCGATGCCCACGATTGGCTTGCATAGATAGTCATCTGCGCCAACACTAAACGCGAGATTTTGAGTATTGACATCTGTCATCACACTTAGGAATAACACTGGTAACCTTTGCCAGTCGAGATTGCTCCTTAGAGCTTGACAGATTTCAAATCCATTGATTTCAGGCATATTGACATCCAACACCAACACATCAGGCAATACTGATTGCAAAACCGTCCAAAAGTCTTGCGGATCTGCCAAGGTCGTTACCTTAAAACCCCAAGGCTTCAGTAGCTTAGGTAGCGATCGCAAACAATCGACATCATCATCAACAATCATCACCTTCGTGCCAATTTGAGAATGATCTAACTTCAATTGTGAAGATGATGTATCTGCGATCGCGGCGATGGGAGCACTTTGAATTAGATGCGTATTTTGAATTGACTCTTCTAAAGAAGTTATCAAGGTTTCTAAAATTTCTAACTGTTGCTTTTTGAGTAAAGTTTGGCTAGCCAGCAAATTTTCTAATTGTCGCGCCAATTGCATTGCGATCGTTAGACCAAGGGTTCCCAAAGTTCCCGCTAATTTGTGAGCTATCTGTTGAGCCTGTGATTGTAATTGTGGAGCTAGTTTGCCAGATTGCAATTTCCTAACAGCTTCAAATAAAACTTCTAATTGTTCAAGGCTTTTCGGCTTAGTATCTATCCAAAGCTGGTTTAAGAATTCTAAATACTGCTTCTGTTGATTATCTTGAGTCTTTGATTGGGCTAATTTAAGTAACTTAGGACTAGCAGACTCAACTTCGCTTTGCATCTCCACATCGGCAACCTTATCAGGTGCTTTGAGATAATAGCCACGCCCATGTACAGTCGCAATAAAATCTGACGGTGCACCCGCCTCTCCTAACTTATGGCGCAATCGCCGAATATGCGATCGCACTGTCGCTTCGGAGGGAAACTCATCGGATGACCATAAGCGATCGAGGATCTCGTCAGCACTGAGCAAATGCTGGCTATCACGCAATAAAAGCTCTAACAACTCATATTCTTTATTTGTGAGCGTCAGGGAATAGTTATTGTAAGAAACTTCGCAAGTACTAGGATTTAGTAGTAAATCTCCCCAAACCAACAAGGGAAAAGAACTGGCATTACTTCGCCGCAGTAAGGCTCTAATCCTTGCAATTAATTCGGCTACATCAAAAGGTTTAACCACATAGTCATCAGCCCCCGCATCTAGTCCGCTGACCTTGGCGGTGCTGGCATTTTGTGATGTGAGTAATAGAATTGGTGTGGTATATCCTTCGGCACGAAAGCGGTGACATAGTCGGATTCCGTCTAGCTTGGGCAAAACGATATCTAACATAATTAGGTCATACTCGAAGGTCGAGCCATAAGTCCAACCCATTTCCCCATCTTTGACCACGTCCACAATATAGTGATTTGCGGTCAGATTTTTAGTTAGGACAGCAATTAATACGTCATCATCTTCTACAAGTAATATTTTCATAGCACTTACCAATCCAGCATTTTTACAATCTGATCGGGGAGATCAAGGGAATTAAACGGTTTCGTAATCACACCACTCACCCCTAAATCATTAAACTGCCTTCTCTCTGAGGTTTGGGCTTTGGCGGTTAAGAAAATTACAGGAATCTGAGCTGTTTGTGGATCGGCTTGAAGTGCCTTAAATGTGGCAATGCCATCCATATCGGGCATCATCACATCTAGCAAAATAGCATCAGGGCTTTCGTCACATGCGGTTTTAATCCCTTGTGGTCCCGAACTCGCAATTAAAACTTCCCAATCAGCGACCATCTGAATACCAAACTGCACAACAGTTTGAATGCTTTCTTCATCATCAACAATCAAAATCCGTTTAGTCGGCATGGCTCTCTGTTAGCTATAAACAGTAGTTTTCATTATGAATCCATTTGTGCTTTTTGCATAATTTCTACTTCAAAACCGATTTTTAAAATGAGAATTGGTTTCATAATAGCGATCGCATAATAATTATTTGTCTTTGCGATCGCAAATCACTTCTCCAATCTCAAATACAAAATAGCGATCGCCATTTTTGTTAAAGCCACAAACTAAAACATGAAATATATAAGAATTACTGCTTGTTGTTTAGATGTTTTGGTAATGTAATTGATACTTTAATGAGAGATTGAGTGTAAAATCAGATTATTAAGTAGGTAACTGTCATGAGTCAGTATGTTTTACTTCGCATCCAGTCTCTTCAAGAAGAGCTTGAAAGTTTAAAAAAGATTGTCAGTCATCAATTATTACAAAATCGTAAACCAACCTATATCAAGGGCTTATGGAAAGATTTTGATATAAATGATGATGATGTTGCTCAAGCAAAAAGAGCCATTTTTAAAGACTCGGTTAATTGGGCTGATTAGAAAATGGATACTTATTTGGTTGACACTCATGCTTTGGCTTGGTTTATTACCGAAGATAAGCGATTATCCTCTTTGGTGGAAAAGATGCTTAATCAAGCTCAAGAAGGTGAGGTTCAAATTCTAATTCCAACTCTAGTTTTAGCTGAACTTACACATATTGCTGAAAAGGGGAAAGTGAAGGTCTCGGTTGAAGAGATTTTGAAACAAATTAATCAAGGAGATGGATTTACGGTAGTGGCTTTTGATTTCCCTGTTTTTCAGACCATGCTTACTTTGCCGAAAGAGTGGGATATTCATGATCGCGTTATTGCGGCAACGGCTAGTTATTATCAAACAACGTTGATTACGAGAGATGAGATGTTGAGGGCTTCTTCTAAAATAAAAACTCTTTGGGATTAAAAAACAAGTTGCGCGATCGCAAATCACTTATCCAATCTCAACTACAAAATAGAGATCGCTAAATAATTACTTGTCTCTGCGATCGCACTACAAAATCAGTGATCGCTAAGCAGCTTGAAGTATCTTGGGTTCAGGAATAGATTCACCTTCTATTTGCCAAGCTTCTAGGTACATTGCAATAACTTCTTCACCATTATGAATTGCTTGCTCACGAGTTTCGCCATGAGTACAAGGCATGACAATGAGATCAGCAAACTCTGGAATTTTGACTAGAAACAACTGATCCGCCTCAGACCATTGAACATTCATACTGTATCTGCTCATAAATTCTCCTCCTGATTCCCTAGCTTCTTGATTGCATCCAATAATTTCGTAGTGATCTCACTACAAGATCGGCGACACGCTAGAATGAATATCTTTTATAGGGATTTGGATTAGATTTAAGAGTTTTCCAGTCAAAATCATAAGATTCTTCTATAGTCCAAGTAGGTGGATCTATATCAAACATAGAACCTCCTAGTCCTTGCATACCCAATTTACGATCATCATCAAGTTCAACCTCCCTTGCATGACTATAAGGATATGTAGTATGAATGCTGAATTGAGCAAATAAAACACAAAGTAGTCCAGCTATTGCTTTAATAGTATTTTCAAAATTGCTACGCTCGAATCTTGTATCTCTATTATGTTTTGCTTCATTGTATGCTTGATACCATCCAAGTCCTTGGTGCGATGTAGTACCATGCCAATCTCGAAATGGCTCTAATTGAAGAGGATTTGGATGCCAAGCCTTCAAAACAACTTTGTAGTCAGATAATTTAATAGCATTGTTTATCATCCAATAGTCATTAATATTCCATGAGTCGCTTAGCATAGGAGTTCCATTTCTTCTGAGTGGACTATAACCATTTGCTAAAAGAATCCCTTTACAGTTTGCTTCAAATTCAGTAGAAGCTCGAAGCATTAACTCAAAAGTGCGATGAGAATGTGTTGTATTGTTAGCATCACAAGGCTCAATATACTCAAACAAGGTTTCTAAATCTTGTTCAAGAATTTTATAAGCACGACATAATGAGGTGCGTTCTGGACAATACCGAGAATCGAGAGTGTAAGGAAAAAATCTCTCGTCTCCATATAAAGTATTTTCGCCACCACGCCAAATTCTAAAATATGGTCTTGCTAACATTTGTTTATGCAAATTAGATGTAGAGACTATATAAGCTTATACCTAGAAAGTTGCTGTCAATTAGACAACTGAAAAAAAGTGCTATTCATTGGCACAGAGATGTAGTTTAACCTTCAGTCTTTTTACTACTAAATCTCTGAGTCAAACCTTCACCTACAAGCGATAAACCGATTGTCATTAAGGTAATCGCCAATCCAGGGAAAATTGTTGTCCACCAGATATTTTCGCCAGTCGAGAGCGCATCTAAAGCTTGCTTGAGATCATGTCCCCATTCAGGTACATCTTCGGGAATGCCTAAGCCCAAAAAGCCTAAACCAGCCAGAGTCAGAATTGCATCAGCAGCGTTGAGGGTGAAAATTACGGGTAAGCTTTGGACGACATTGGGCGCGAGATATTTGATTAAGATCGTTTTCGTGTCAGCACCGATCGCTTGAGCAGCTTCGATATAAACTTCGGTTTTCGTACTCACGGTTTGGTTGCGGATTACCCGAAAATATTGGGGGATATAGGCAACACTGATGGCGATCGCAGCATTCCAGACACCAGCACCGACCACAAAGGCGATCGTCAGCGATAGCAATAAACTGGGCAATGTGTAGAGCGCATCCATCAAAAAGACTAAGATGCGATCAAGCCAGCCACCTTTGTAGCCGCTTAGCATTCCCAAAGGTACGCCGATTACAAGACTAATTACCGTTGATGCGATCGTTACTTGCCATGCCACACCAGCGCCAGCGATCGTTCTAGTAAATACATCATGACCCTGTAAATCTGTGCCAAACCAATGTTGTGGCGATGGTGGCTGATGGATAGGATTGCTGAGAAATTCGCTGGGATCGGTCAGGACTCCTAGCGCTTGTAGCAATGGTGTGGCGATCGCCATCAGCAAAAAAGCAACGCTAATGACGATACCAACGGACATTAACTTTTGGGATACTGACTTCATACAAACGAGGATTCCTTGATTATGAAACCAATTTTAGGATTTGCAGTGCCTTTGGCACTGCAAATCCTAAAATTGGTTTTATATTAATTGTTTTGTACTATACCGCGATCGCTAAATCTAGATAGAATAAGCTTCTGGGATCGTATGGTAAAAATTATGGATGTAATTCCCGCAATTGATATTTTAGATGGAC
>JANNDZ010000479.1:0-1739 GCA_031378395.1 Pseudanabaena sp. OTE_75_metabat_487_sub | reverse complement strand
AAAAAAAAATTTTTTTTTTTTCACCCCCCCTAAAAACCAATTTTTTCTGTGGGGCCTCTTCGCCCCGCAACTCATATCTGGGGTTATTTCCTAAGCAAACCTTTGCTATATTCGCGTAAGTTCTAGCTTGATTAAATTAGTAATTTGGGTGGAATGGATAAAAATAGAATTCCATTGCTAGTCCAAGGTTGTTTTTCAGGTAGAACTAGACCAATAATGCCAGCTTTCTTTAAAACTAAAACACCCTTAGATTCTCCCCAGATTAGCGTTTCTGCCCAAGTACTCAGATCTGGCTCATGCCCAATAATTCCTAATGAAGCTCTCGCAGGTTGTGGATGTTGAGCGAGCCATGCAGCTACCCGCTTGAGCCAATCTTCAAAACTGCCATCAGGTGTAAGTTCTGATAACTGCTGTACAGGACAGTCGCTAAAAACATTAGCAAAAATCTCAGAGGTCTGTTGAGCACGGACTAGAGGACTAGTCTGCAAAAGATCAAACCGCAAACCTAAGTCATAGAGACGTTTGGCAACTTGCTTAGTTTTTTTGCGCCCTTCCTCAGTGAGAGGACGCTGCGTATCATCTTCGTGATTCTCGCGATCCTCAGCAATGCCATGACGGATTAGATACAGACTAGGCATTGACTAACAAGCTCTCAACTAATACTTCCACTAGTCCTTCAAATAATGCCTTGCCATCAGTTCCACCCAAAATCCCTTCCGCAGCACGTTCTGGATGAGGCATCAACCCAAGTACATTGCCTTGTTTATTACAGATTCCCGCAATATTGTCCAGTGAGCCATTAGGATTTGCGTCGTTAGTAATATTGCCGATCGCATCACAATAACGGAAAACAACCTGATTGTTGTCTTCAAGCTCTTTGAGGATATCAGCATCCGCAAAATAACAGCCTTCCCCATGGGCGATCGGTAAGGTAATAACTTGCTGATGCTGATATTTCTGAGTGAAGGCTAAATCGTTGCGTTCAACTCTTAGAGGGGCGCGATCGCAAATAAAATGCAAATCTCGATTGCGAACTAAAGCTCCTTGTAATAATCCAGATTCGGTTAAAATCTGAAACCCGTTACAGATACCGAGTACATATTTGCCTTTTGCTGCATGTTCCTGTAGCGATCGCATCACGGGTGCAAATCTCGCGATCGCCCCACAGCGCAAATAATCACCATAGCTAAATCCCCCAGGCACGACGATTACATCGCAGTCACTAATATCGGTGTCTGTATGCCAAATTAGCCTTGTGGGCTGTTTCAAAATACCACTAGTAACACTGGCAACATCGCGATCGCAATTGGAGCCAGGAAAGACGAGGATGCCAAATTTCATGCTTTTGGCTCCTCAATGACAGTTAACTCAAAGCGATAATTTTCAATCACTGGGTTTGCTAAAAGCTTGTCGCAGGTTTCATTTAGCTTTTGAGATGCTTCTGTCTCATCCGATGCATCTAGGACAATTTCGACATACTTGCCAATGCGGACTGAGTCAACGTGATAGTCCATTTGTTTGAGTGCAGACTGGACAGCAGTACCTGCGGGATCGAGAACTGAGGGACGTAAGGTCACAAATATACGGGCTTGATACTTCATGCTTGCGGGGAAATGGTGAGCGCCGAGCGCCATACTTGTAGATAGCCGACGTGATCGATCATAACCCTAAAAAGGCGGAGGCGCTTAGTCTAGCTTTGGTCATGCAAATCCAAAAAGAGAGTTGCGGCGCTTCGCGCC
>JANNDZ010000455.1:0-6164 GCA_031378395.1 Pseudanabaena sp. OTE_75_metabat_487_sub | reverse complement strand
TTAATCAAAACCGATTTTAGAGATTTCAGAGCCGTAGGGTCTTAAATCTCTAAAATCTGTTTTGATTAGCTATGTGTTGATCAGCTACAATGATAATTAAAGTTATTCTTGCCTAAAGTCCATGATCACTTCCGATCGCATTGTTAAACAAGAAATTACACCAGATTTTATTGATGTCGATGTCCCCAAACGCGGGATGCCAGTTACGATCATTACAGGTTTTTTAGGCAGTGGCAAAACCACCTTGCTTAATCACATTTTACAAAACCAGCAGGATTTGAAGGTTGCGGTTTTAGTAAATGAGTTTGGCGATATCAACATCGATAGTCAATTGTTGGTTTCTGTCGATGAAAACATGATGGAACTGAGCAATGGCTGTATTTGCTGCACCATCAATGATGGTTTAGTTGATGCTGTTTATAGTGTCCTTGAAAAAGGCGATCGCATTGATTACATGATTGTCGAGACTACTGGTGTGGCTGATCCTCTACCGATCGCCCTAACATTCTTAGGCACTGAGCTACAGCATTTAACTCGTCTTGATTCGATTTTGACTGTAGTTGACTCTGAAGCTTTTACATCTGATCACTTTAATAGTGATGCTGCCTATGCTCAAATCATGTACGGCGATATTATTATTCTTAATAAAACCGATCTAGTTCCCGAAGAAAAACTTCAAGAGCTAGAAACTTACATTAACAAAAATAAGACCAAAGCCAGAATTTTGCGATCGCATCTAGGAGTCGTCCCATTACCACTAATTCTAGATATTGAGATCGACCAATCAGCGATCGCTGCTACCAAAGAGTCTAGTCAAGATGATCATCACGAGCATGGCGATCCCACCCACCACGCTCATGAACACATCCATGATGCCAATTGCCAACATGATCATCACGACCATGATCATCATCACCATTCAAATCATCTAGAAAACGACGGTTTTATCTCAATTTCATTTCAAAGCGATCGCGCTTTTGATCTTGATAAATTTCAAAACTTTCTTGACAAACAATTGCCAATCGATGTTTTTCGGGCTAAGGGTATTTTATGCTTCGCGAATATCGACAGTCGCTACGTCTTTCAACTCAGTGGCAAACGTTATGAACTCAAGACAGATGATCGCGGTAAGTCTTTAAACAATCAACTGGTGATCATTGGTCGTAATTTACATCGTGATGAACTACTAGCAAAGCTTACAGACTGTCTTGTCTAGCAAAAAAATCGCTTTTAATAATAAGCCGCGCGAAGCGCGACTTATTATTTAGGACTAAAAAAGCACCCGCAAGGGTGCTTTTTTTAATTAAGCGTGAACGGCGATGCGATCGCATAATTGATCGGCTTGAATTACCCCCTCAACGCGATCAACAGGCGCTCCATCCTTAAACAGAACCAATGTCGGCAAAGCATAAACCTTATACTGCGATGCAAGATCAGGGTAATTATCAGTATTGATCTTCACAATCTGAACTTTGTCTTTCATTTTTTCACTGACCTTGTCCAAAATACCTGTCATAAGCTGACAAGGTCCACACCAAGGTGCATAAAAGTCTACAAGTACAGGCAATTCTGAACTTTCCAACAATTCGTCAAAACTACCAAACTGCTTTTTTACTGACATGGGGCGATCGCTCCTCTAAAAACTCAATTCTATAACAATTGCCATAAAAGTAGGAGAGACGTAATACAGCAATTCTAATTACAAAAATGATTTTGTTGCTTTCAGCGACTTTGGCGCTGAAAACAACAAAATCAGCTTTTTGAAAGTCCGCCTAAAGCGGACTTTCAAAAAACTGATTTTTACAATACGAATTGCTGGACGCAATATGTCCATCCTAATTTTATGTGGGTTTTAATATTTTTTGTCGCAAAGGTTACATCGCTAGGCTAAAATTGTCACTGGCTATTATTCAACCTGCAATGATCTCTAGTAACGATTTCCGACCCGGTGTAACAATTGAACTTGACGGCGAAGTCTGGCGTGTAGTTGAATTTTTGCACGTAAAACCGGGCAAAGGTTCTGCATTTGTTCGCACAACGCTAAAAAGCGCTATGACAGGTAAGACCCTAGAAAAAACCTTTAGGGCTGGCGAAACTCTCCCTCAGGCAGTTCTAGAAAAAAGCTCAATGCAGCACACCTATAAAGAAGGCGATGATTATGTCTTTATGGATATGCAGAGCTTTGATGAAGCTACTCTAACTACCGCCCAGATTGGTACTCGCGTCAAGTACATCAAAGAAGGCATGGAAGTCAATGTTGTGCGCTGGGGTGAAAGAATCATTGAAGTGGAATTACCCAACACTGTTGTTCTCGAAGTGATCGAAACTGATCCTGGCTTAAAAGGTGATACGGCCACTGGCGGTAGCAAATCCGCGAAGATGGAAACTGGTGCATCAATCAATGTTCCTCTATTTGTGAATATTGGCGATCGCATCAAAATTGATACTCGTGAAGACACGTATTTGGGGCGTGAAAATTAGGTGGAATTTAGCTTAGAGCAAGTACGTGAACTAGTCACGATCCTCAATAAGACTGATATTACCGAACTGACTCTAGAATCAGGCGATATCCGTCTCAGTATCCGTAAAAGCGAAAATAGACATGCTGCACCTGTGGCGATGCCAGCATCTGCTGTTGTCACCGCAATATCATCAACAGCGATCGAGAATAATGCCATAAGTACTGTGGCACATACCACTACTATCGCTGATGCTCTTCCTACAAAAAAACTTATAGAAATCACCTCTCCTATGGTTGGTACTTTCTACCGTTCTTCAGGGCCAGACGAGTCTCCGTTTATTGAGATTGGCGATTCTGTCAAAAAAGGTCACACAGTTTGCATCATCGAAGCAATGAAGCTAATGAATGAGATCGAATCAGAAACTTCTGGCAAAATAGTGGAAATTCTGGTAGAAAATAGCCAACCAGTTGAATATGGTCAAGTCTTAATGCGAATCGAAGCAAATTAAAGAATAGATTCTTTTCATTTACTCTTTAGACATAGAAAAGGCGGCACAAAGTGCCGCCTTTTCTATGTCTAAAGAGTAAACCTAGAGCAGACTTAAGAGATATTGCCTTTAATTGTAAACAATTGTTACGATATCTACATCGAACATTAAGTAACTTCTTCAGAGAAACCCATGGAAACCAAATTTGACTTTAGCGGCAAAAATCTTTTTACACCGATCGCATTTCGTGAAGACTTTAATCAGTTTGCTCGCTTAAGTGAAACTCAAGCTTGGTCAATGTTTTTTACGGCAAGCCGCGAAGACAATGCGTTGGGATTTAGTAAAAGCATTGGAAGATTTTGGACAGGGCTAGTTATCGCCTCAGTTGTCGAAGCAATGCTCGGTGCTACCATTTTTCATGTTTTTTAAAATGATTGTTGCTGTTCAAATCTTGATAACGTCAACCTATTTGGCAATCAGGATTTGCTTTCTATAGAGGCTAAGCTTTGCGAACGTTTTTGATCAGCCAGTTAAATTTTGCTTCGGCAAGTTCTAAGTTGCCCAACATAGACTGCCCAAATCCACCAAAATGTGATTCTAAGTTATCAACATCGTAGCCATATCCAAGACGACTAACAGTCCCACGCAGCCGATCAGAAAGACAAAGACAAATGGCACGATAAAATCGTGATGCAAAATTTATATCCTGTTGAAGTTTTGACAAGAGCTGAACTCTTGGTATCGATAATACAATGCTTTCTTCTAGCGATCGCACACTAGCAAGAGGGGGTCTAGTGTCAATGAAAGAAACTTCGCCAACAATTTCTCCTTCATAAATTCTGGCAAGTTCTTTGTGATCTTGGGACTCAATAGCTACACTAAATGACCCGCTCACAACGATATATAGAGCTTCGCTGATTTGACCTTCGCGAATCAGCAGGCGATCAGGGGCAATTGTCTCGCTTTTTCCTTTCTGGACAAGCCAATCAAGGTCACTATTATTGAGTTCGCTAAAGAAAAGTAAAATTTTCTTCACATTTAACCTCGGTAACTGGATAAAACTTAAGAAATCATATTCTTGCAGATTCTTTCGTAAAAATAGTAATGCTAATCAAAAAATTTAAGAAATAGTATTTTTTAATTTTTATAGCTATCTGAATAATGCTTAACCCTAAAATAAAGGCGGCTCTTCACGCCGCCTTTATTTTAGGGTTAAGTTACAAAATCAACATCATTTTTAAGGTTTTAGGCTTAGATAAGTCTCCTTCAAATAGGATTTTGCAATTGGCATGAAGATGTCGGGCAATGTGGTACAAAGACTCAATTTCATCTAGAGCATCGATTTTGATGGCAATTTCTTCCAGAGATAGAGAGACCTCTGACGTTTTCAATGCGTCAACAAGCTTCATTTGCAAAGCAAGTACTTTCGCTCCAGCTTTCTTACCTGCCTCAACCCCAGGTTGATGGTAGGCATTGATATTCACCAAAGATGCATAAAAGCTTACAGCTCTCTCATACAGAGCAATTAATGCTCCTACCGTAAGCTCAGAGACAAACGGGATCGTCACTGTAATTGAGTCTCGACCGTTTTCATACAGTGCACTCCTCGTACCTTGGAGAAACCCTAGCAAATAATCGCCAGAAACGACACCTTCTTCGATTTCGGGATGTGGCTTTGCCGAGTCCTGTAAAACTTCGATAAAAGTTGCAAAAAAGTTAGGGACACCTTCGCGCAGTTGCTGCACATAGGCATGTTGATCTGTAGACCCTTTATTGCCGTAGACAGCGATTCCTTGATAGACAGTATTGCCGTCGAGGTCTTTCTCTTTACCGAGAGATTCCATTACCAATTGTTGCAGATAGCGACTAAACAACAACAGTCGATCCTTATAGGGCAAGACCACCATATCTTTTTCGCCCTTACCATTACCTGTGAAGTACCATGACATTGCTAGAAGCGCCGCAGGGTTTTGGCGAATATCCTCAATGCGCGTAGCGGCATCCATCAAACCTGCCCCACGCAACATTTCGCGAATATCAATACCTTGCAGTGCCGCAGGTACTAAGCCCACAGCCGAGAGTTCCGAAGTTCTGCCACCAATCCAGTCATACATGGGAAATTGATCGATCCAGCTATTCGCGATCGCATATTTCTCCAATGCACTACCGACACCTGTAATTGCGATCGCATGTTTCGCAAAATCCAAGCCTGCTTTTTTAAAGGCAAACTCAGCTTCTTTCATGCCATTTGCTGCTTCAGGCGTACCGCCAGACTTGGAAATCACCAACACTAATGTAGTGCTAAGGCGATCGCCTAATAGGTCAAGCACTAAGTCGATCCCATCGGGATCGGAGTTGTCGATGAAACTAATTTTGAGCGGTACATCCGCCTTGGCAAAACATTGGGCAACAAATTGTGGGCCTAAAGCCGAGCCGCCGATGCCAATCGAAAGAATATCAGTAAACTTTGGTGCACTTGGTGGATGGATGATCCCCGTATGCACCTTCTTTGTAAAATCTTCAATGCGATCAAGAGTCTCTGTAATATCTCTGCGCAATTCTTCTGTAGGAGCGATTTCAGGAGACCTCAGCCAGTAATGCCCCACCATCCGTTGCTCATCAGGATTGGCGATCGCCCCTAACTCTAGTGCTTTCATATCGGCGAAAGCCCTAACAAACTTAGGTTGTATCTGTGTCACAAAGTCTGGCGTAAACCTGATCCGACTGATATCCACGTACAGACCCAACTCTGAATGGTAGTACAGCCAGTCTTGATAACGTTGCCACAGTTCCACAGCCGAACTCATACGAACCTCACTTTGCTCTTTGTGAATAGCTTACAGCGCTTTGCGCTGATATAAAAACCAATATTTTTGTTGAAAGGGTTGCAAAGCAACCCTTTCAACAAAAATATTGTGTTAAAACTTCATGCAAATTGTTGTAAATGTGAATAGCTTAAATATGCATAACCTTGGGCTATGCACCAAATCAATCGTAAGTGATAATTAGCAACCTTATTTGCCGTTATTCCTACAGATTGCAATCATCCTTAGATTTCAGTAATTCTAATTATGCAACCAATTTTTGGGTTTCCAGCAGCTACGACCTTGGAAACCCAAAAATTAGTTTTTTGAAAAACAGCCTCAGGCTGACTTTCAAAAAACTAATTTTTAAAATGAGAATTTTAGCTGTCGCCAACTGTATTGGTACATAAA
>JANNDZ010000451.1:0-15126 GCA_031378395.1 Pseudanabaena sp. OTE_75_metabat_487_sub | reverse complement strand
GCCTCCAACGTGCATTCTTCAAGTACAACACAAAGGATGTTCACTCCGTCAGGCTTTTGACCGGGCTTTAGCACGGCGTTTCAATTCGCGGACAAAGGCCGCGTGTTCTTTGCTCTTGAGGCCTTGTTGCATGGTCGTCAGCGCCGCTGCGTAATCTCTTTGCAATAATGCCGCTACGTTCAACCACAAACCCGGAAAGACCTGACTACGAATCACGCCTTCATTATTCGGCAACACACGAACGTACTGTTCGTTTACCCATTGAAACCAATCAAGCGCGTTATCGCCAGTACGCCATACGATATATTCAAGCACGCCATTGCGACGATAAGCTTGCAACTTGCTGTGCAAATCAATTGAGACTGTGCTGGCAGCGACTTCAAGCACTAACTCAGGGCTGCCTTCGAGGTAATTATCTTTACTTAAGGACATTCGCCCGCCCAAGCCAGATTTAATAAACAACACGACATCTGGTTGCGGTTCGTTATCAGCATCAAGACGAATTGTCGGCTCTATACCAACTTTTAATCCAGTCATCATTGCTTGGTATGCAATCAACCAACCAATGATTCGACCATGTGGTTCTGCATGGGGAGTAAAACGTAGGGGAGATGCAACGTACACAAGTCCTTCGATGAGTTCTGCTTTTTTGATGTTTGAGGCTGTATAGCGGCGCTCAAATTCAACACGATTTAAGCGATCGCCATTTTCGAGAATAGTTAATGTTGGCGCAGAATTGGCAATAACCATAGCTACTAAAGATCTTGTAGTCGTAACCTTACAGAATCGCCGTGAGATGGTAAGCCTTCAGCCTCGGTGAGTAAGGCGATCGCACCCGATACTTCCTTTAAGGCTTCAGGACTGTACTGAATCAAACTGGAATGCTTGAGGAAAGTCTCGACCCCCAGCGCCGAGGAATAACGCGCCCCACCACAGGTCGGTAAGGTATGATTTGGCCCCGCTAGATAGTCACCAACGGCTTCAGGTGTGGCATGTCCGATGAAAATTGCCCCCGCGTGACGGATTTGATCAATTAGCTGCCAAGGCTCTTCGACTTCGAGTTCTAGATGTTCGGGTGCAAATTGATTGGATAGCTCAGCGGCAGTTTTGAGACTATCGACAACAACGATTAAGCCATAATGCGCGATCGCTTTCTCTGTCATCAAGCGACGCGGATGACTTTCTAACATGCGATTCACTTCTTCGCCAACACGATTAGCAAGACGGGAATCATTGGTAATTAGAATCGAAGCCGCCATCTGATCATGTTCGGCTTGAGCTAGCATATCAGCAGCTACATAAGTAGGATTAGCACTAGCGTCAGCAATAATCAAAACTTCAGAAGGCCCTGCGATCGAGTCGATTCCAACCCTGCCAAATACCTGTTTCTTGGCAAGAGTGACATAGATATTCCCTGGCCCAGTGATCATATCGACCTTGGGGATGGTTTCAGTCCCATAAGCCAAAGCTGCGATCGCCTGCGCTCCACCCACACGATAAATTTCTTCGACACCAGCCACCTGAGCTGCTACTAAAATCGCAGGATTGATCGTGCGCTCTTGCCCAGGTGGTGTAACCATCACAATCTTTTTCACCCCTGCAACTCTTGCAGGTACGGCATTCATCAAAACAGTACTTGGATAGGCGGCTTTCCCCCCAGGGATATAAATACCAGCCGAGTCAACAGGTGTGTAGCGCTTGCCCAACACCACATCTTTGTCGCCAAAGTGCACCCAGCTTTGTGGTACGCGCATTTTGTGAAATTCTTCGATACGCTGATGCGCTAATTCGATTGCTTTCAGCAGCCCGCCTTTGACTTGCTGATAAGCAGCATCAAGTTCTGATCCACTTACACGCAATTCAGCCGCCGTAAAGTCTTGACCGTCAAACTCAGAGGTGTAATGCAGCAAGGCGGTATCACCTTTGCGCCTGATCGTTTGAATGATTTCGGTGACGGTCGCCTCTTTGTGGATCATCTGATCGTCATAGATGCGATCGCAAATCCGCTTGATTTCGGATTCTGCTTCAGTTCTGTTGGTGACAATTCGTAGCATAGATTGTGACGTAAGAAGCGATGATTAATCCTAGCTTAACCTGTATTCCTGTAAGTTGTGGGGATAAGGAGCGTAAATTAATAATGAATTCAAATCAGCTAACATAAAACTTATGAAAGTAACTGATCGCACACGTCCGACACATGGGGGGAATCGTCAATGGGCGGCGAGTCTTGCTGGTATTGAGCCAGAGCAAATTTTAGATTTTTCGGCAAGCATTAATCCTCTTGGTCCTCCCCCATCTGCGATCGCGGCGATTCAATCTCACTTAACTGAGCTAAATCATTATCCTGATCCCGAATATATATTACTCAGGCAAGCTTTAGGAAAGTTTCACCAGTTATCGTCAGAATGGATTTTGGCAGGAAATGGGGTGGCGGAGTTATTAACATGGGTGGGACGCGATCTCTCGCAACTATCGGCAACAGTTCTATTTACGCCTGCTTTCACTGATTATTATCGCGCTCTCAAAACTTTTGATTGTCAAGTAGAAAAACATCCAATTCTATTTAGTAACCAAGATTTAAGTTTGCATTTAGAAACGCGAAATGAAATGCGAAATGAACCCCCAAAAATCATCAATTCCCATACAAAAGGAATCTTAATCAATAATCCCCATAATCCTACAGGCTATTTATTTTCTAGAGATAGTCTTTTGCCTTATCTAGAACAATTTGCCCTAGTGGTAATTGATGAAGCATTTATGGATTTTCTTTCTCCAGAGCAGCAGCAAAGTTTAATTGATTTAGTTCCATCGCATCCTAATTTAGTGATTTTGCGATCGCTAACTAAGTTCTATAGCTTGCCAGGTTTACGACTTGGCTATGCGATCGCCCATCCCGATCGTTTACAACGCTGGCAAGCATGGCGCGATCCTTGGTGTGTGAATGCTTTGGCAGTAGCAGCAGGAATTGCCGTACTTGAAGATCACGAATTCCAGCAACAAACATGGACTTGGCTAGCGGAAGCAAGATCGCAACTATTTACAGGTTTATCGCAAATATCAGGTTTAAATCCCTTGCCAAATGATGCCAATTATCTATTAGTAAAAACTGAAGTTGCGGGTTCTATTTTACAAAAGGAACTATTGCAAAATGACAAGATTCTCATTCGCGACTGCCTGAGTTTTCCAGAATTAGGCGATCGCTATTTTCGGGTAGCTGTGCGTCTGGAGCACGAAAATCAAAAATTAATAAATGCTCTTTCGCTCGAATGTCGCTTGTTATGAAACATAAATTACCGAATCCATTGCACATAGGTTTCTTCGGTGCGGTAAGAATAATGCTTAACCCGTAAGCGATCGCTTACTCTGTCTAGCAATTTCCGAGGTGGCGGCTCAGTTTGCATAATGAAATTATAAAGCAACTAATCTGAACAATAAATTATATCGTCGGGCTAACACGCTATTTGGGCGATGAGCCAGAATTTTTCTGTCAGACTTCCCATACAGGGTAAATAGCCCGAATTATTCTGCCTAACACTCCGTATAGGATGATTAGCCCGAAAGTTGACATTCAGGCTATATCGCTTATAGTCATACTAGATAGAAAATTTCCGTCTAATACATAGTTAGACCTCATGGCATCAAAAGTGTGGTAGTACAAATGCAATCACTAGAACTCAAAATTCCGCCGCCAGTGATTGCCGCTCTAGTCGCCATCGCCATGTGGGGAGTCTCGTTGATAACCCCGTTGCTTGAAATGTTCGCTCCATATCATGTGCCCGTAGCCATCGTCATCGTTCTAGCAGGCATCGCATTCAATGTCACTGGCATCGTATCCTTCCACCAAGCACGAACAACTATCAACCCAATGAAGCCAGAATCGGCAAGTTCTCTGGTTAGATCCGGCATCTACAGAGTCACTCGCAATCCAATGTACGTTGGCTTTCTATTCGTGCTTATGGCGTGGGCAGCGTTCTTGTCATCACCATTGGCGTTACTTGATCCGCTAGCCTTCTTTCTTTACATTGATCGCTTCCAAATTGCTCCCGAAGAGAGGGTGCTTTCAAGTCTGTTCGACACCGATTATTCTGATTACAAGGCAAAGGTTCGTCGGTGGCTCTGAAGCCTAATTCTTTTATCGAGGGGCAGACGTTAACCCGCCACGCGATGCTTACCTATAGGTCATAACAAAAAGTATGGAAACCAAAATTCATTGGGAAAAAGTTTACGATACAAAAGATTCTACTGAAGTAAGCTGGTTTCAGGAACACCCTGAATTGTCTTTGCAGTTTATCGAGAGCACCAATGTGGGCAATTTGGGGCAAGTTATTGATGTTGGTGGTGGTGCCTCAACCTTGGTGGACAGCTTACTGGACAGAGAATATCAGAATATTACAGTTTTGGATATTTCAGTGGCAGCACTTCAGGTCGCGCAAGAGCGGATTGGCTTGAAGTCAAATGCAGTTACTTGGCTGGAAGCTGACATTACTCAAGTTCAACTGCCTTATAGGTTCTATGATGTTTGGCACGACCGCGCCGTTTTTCACTTTCTCACTCGTGCCGCAGACCGTCAGAAATATGTGGAAGCAGTTATGCACTCGGTCAAAGCTGGTGGCCACGTTATTGTTGCCACCTTTGATGTTGATGGACCATCTCGTTGTAGCAGTTTAGAAGTTGTCCGTTATAACCCTGATAGTTTGCATGATGAATTTGGCGGTAACTTTGATTTAGTGCATAGCACAAGTGAATCTCATAAAACGCCATTCGGGACAGAGCAAAAATTCATTTATTGTTACTGCCGCAAAGCTTGAAAAGTATCAACAACGGTCTAACAAGGGCTTGCAGCGGATGGTCTTAATACTCTGGTGGTGACTCGAAGACTCTTGCCACCGCTGAAGCCCCAGCCGTTATATCGAAATCGAAAAGCTCGTTAAAGTTATCTTTTTCGAGCCAAGATTAAGCACTCAAAAATGATTTGCTACGTTGACGAGTTCCGAGAGATTATAGGCGATTCCTTTCAGGATGCGTCCCGCCGCAAAGGCAAAAATTGTTGAGCGATCCATCTAAGACAACAGCTAATTATCTTAATCAGCTACTCCAACAATGTTGAGTTGACCATCAACAAAATAAAAGATTTCAGACCCATATCCCACTGAATGATTGAACCGAGCTTCTTCAGATAGAGATGGTGAAACTCCAGATAGGTAAACGGCAGGAGATAACCATAATTCAATTGCAGGATTAGCAATAAAAACTTCGCGCTTAGGGTTTCCTCGTTTCAGCGGAAAATATGCTCGGCTTGAAGCTCCCGATTCTCCTGAACGTTTGAGAAACATCGCAACATAAAGTGGTTGTGCGATCGACTCTGGAGGCTTAGGATAATCTCTGATTACCACATTTGTAAATGTATCTTTGCCTTGGCTAATTGCTAATCGGAATTGGGCGGTTTGTGTTTGAGGATTCACCAGCAGTACAGCATAATCTGGTTGTGAATCCTGATTGAAATCTTCAGCAAAAATACTGCATGTGAAATTGATTTTAGGTCTGCCTAGAGGATCAGGTTCGCGATCAAACTGTTGAATCTTAGGAATAAAATCTTCAGGCTGAGCAAGGCGAAACTCTCCAAATGTCAGCAGCAGTGCTTCAGGAATTTCATTTCGACAGGTTGTATTTGATAGACTAGGCGATTGAACAATTGAGGAAGGTTTAGCAGAGGGACTATTCTCTGCACGAGGCTGTTGAGATACTGTTGAGGAAGGTTTAACAGAGGGACTATTTTCTGCACGAGGCTGTTGAGGCACAGCACAGGATGCAAGCCATAATAGCAGTATCGGCATCAAGAAACGTCGAATCATAAAGAGCTACTCCCTTAAAGCATCGCCACCTAATTTAGACGAAACAGATTTACAGTATGTTTCCTTGAGCTGGCAAGCAAACATAGTCGGCTTTGCTGAGAAGTTCAGTGATAAAGAAAGAACCTTGATTCCTTTTGGATGCGTCCCGTCGCAGAGCAAGATAATTATTGTGCGATCGCAACCAAAATTTCTGCGTTTTCACTCATAGTCATTTGGTGATGTGGCGCTCCGCGCCACTAATTCTTGGTTGGGCAGGGAGTATTCTGGAGATTGAGGAGATTGAGGATTAACTTACACCCTTAACATTCGGTATGTGATAATAAAAAAACACGAAAAACATTGAACTAAGTTTCCTTGTCCTATGACAGACATTGCTGAAGCAATCAATACAGCGGTTATGAGAAATCCAGCCTGCGCTTCACCTGACACCAAGGTGATTGAGGCAATGACTGCTATGAGTAGGATAGATGAGACTCTTACAAATTGTATTGTCGTTGTAGAGCATGAACAGGTGGTCGGGCTCTTAACAGAACGAGATATGTTGCGCCTAGTTATACAGCAGCTTCCATTAGAGCATCTAACGCTACGACAAGTATTGAGCCACCCGATTGTAACTATAAGAGAATCAGCATTAACCGATCTGAGTACTGTTCTTAATCTCTTTGAGCAACACCAAGTCAACTACTTACCCATCGTTGATGAAAGCGATCGGCTCGTAGGACTACTCAGTAATTCCAGTCTCCATCAGATATTAAGTTCTATTCCTCTCCAGCAAGCAAAAAACCAAGAACAGTTACAGACGGACTTATTCCGCCAGCAATCCGAAGCAAGGCTTCGGGCTAGTGAACAGCGCTATGTATCCCTAGTAGCGGCATCTCCAGTAGGTATTGTGCATACCGATCTAGAGGGGATTTGTACATACGCTAATGAGCGCTACTGCGAGATTATTGGAATTGAGCCAGCCAAACTCATCAGCAAACTTTGGTTTCAGGGCCATACCCATGAAAATCTGGAGCGCATTAATCAAGAATTTGAGCTATCCTTGCGCGAAAACCGTCCTTTTCACCTTGAATATAGTATCCACCGCTCAGATGGAGCGGAAGTCTGGGTTTATGGACAGGCGGTTGTGGAGTATGATGCCGAAGGTCAAAAGATCGGTTATATTGGCACGGCTACAGATATTAGCGATCGCAAGCTAGCTGAATCCCTTCTCGCTAGCCAACACAAAATTCTTGAACGGATTGCCAAGGCAGAACCACTGTTGGAAATTTTCGAGACATTGCTCCAAACGATGGAATCCTATCTCACGGGAGCAGTTTGTTCGATTACGCTCTGCCGCGATGGTCAATTATGCGATGTGACAGCACCGAGTCTACCTCAAAACTATGCAGCGGCTTTAGCAGGAGCCAATTTACCGATCGCGGAAGGGATCGGTAGCTGTGGGACAGCAGCTTTTCGACGGGAATTGGTCATGGTTGATGATATCGACAATGATCCCTTGTGGCAGGATTACAAGTCCTTGGCGCTAGGCTGTGGATTTCAGTCCTGTTCGTCAATTCCAATTTTTGGCAGTGATCAGGCATTATTAGGGGTATTTGGCATTTACTATCGCGAGAAAAAATCGCCCCAATTGCAAGAACTAAACTGGATAGCTCAAGTAGCAAATATTGCAGGTATTGCGATCGAGAGAGAACAAGCTGTCCAAGAGCTAAAGCTATTAAATCAAGACCTAGAAAATCGTGTACAAAGCCGCACGATTGAGCTTCAGACGAGTGAACGCCGCTATGCCAGCTTAGCCGCCGCAGCTCCAGTTGGCATTTCATCCTTGAATTGGCGTAAAATAAAAACTAAAATCATCAAAAATGAAATACGGTATTGAATTTAAGCCAAAAGCAGTTAAGGATTTACGGAGTCTATAGCGGTTTTCAAATGAGTATGAGCAAAGATAGCGCTCCGAAATATATAAAAATTCAGGTTTTGGATGCACTCAGTCAAATGAAAACCGCTATACCTAAACAAATACAGATCAAAATATTAGAAAAAATTCAGTTAATGGAAAACGATTTAGCTGGTGATGTGAAAAAGCTAACCAATTTTACGCCTGAATATCGATTAAGAGTTGGAAACTATCGCGTACTCTTTGAGATAGAAGATAAAAATATCGTAATTTATCGCGTTAAACCTAGAGACAAAGCCTACCAATAAACTCATCATGCTTAACTTAAATCCAGAATTGATTACGAAAGATGGTAAGCCGATGTTTGCGGTGATTCCCTATGAGCAATTTTTGGTGATTAAAGAGATGTTGGAGGACTTTCAAGATTTGCAGGACTTGAGATCTGCTAAGCAAGAAGAATATAATCAACCCGCGATCGCTTTAAATGATGTTAAACAAATTCTCGGTTTATGAGATTTTAGATAAATCGCTATTTGAATAAGAATGGTAAAGGCGATCGCTTTTTTCTGAAGTATAATGACAACCGAGGTTATAGAGTAAACTTTCATAAATAATTCTATGAGTCAAGCCTTAAAAACATCTCTATTTCAAGAAGCTCTCAATGCCGTTGATGCTTTGTCTTTAGAGGATCAAGCTGCTTTAATTGACGTGTTGAATAATCGTTTGAAGTTGCGTCAACGGCAGCAAGTTGTTAAAGAAGTTCGAGAGGTTCAGCAGGATTATCGAGAAGGTAAATTCAAATCTGGTTCTGTTGATGATTTTTTGGCGGAGTTGGATAGTTGAGAAATATTGATTGGACTGCTAAATCTCAGCGAGCTTTTAAACGTCTAATTCGCAAAAGTCCGCAACTGCGTCCTTTAATTGAAAAAACGTTGCGTCAACTAGCGCAAGATCCTTATCATTCAAGTTTGAGAACGCATAAGCTGGTTGGCGATCTATCAGATATTTGGGCTTGTTCTGTAGATTATAACTATCGTATTTTGTTTGAGTTTGTGCAAAAAGCTGTATCTGATCTGGATGCGATTTTATAATTAAATATTGGCTCTCATGATGAGGTTTATTAAATTTAGAGATCGCCTATCTAAGCTCTATGCAATAAACGATCAATGATGATCGCTTTAAATGATGTTAAACAGATGTTTGGTTTATTAGATTGTAGCTAAATCGCTATTTGAATAATTGCAGTAATGGCGATCACTGTCTAAATAATCACAATCTAAAACTCACCTATCTAATTTTGTACATCTTTCACATGGTTCATATCCATTAGCTTTTGCATCTTCCCAACTGGAAAAATATATCATTTCTCTTTCTTTAGATTCACGAAACCCTTCACATAATTTATTGAAATGAAATTTATTTTTTTTGCTTCCTTTATGCGGAATCAAAACCCTTACATCTGAAGATTGATTCCCTTCCTGAATTGGTAATAACCAAATTGCTAAATTTTTTATTTCATTTAATATTTTTAAATGCGTTGGATTTATATTAATTTCATTTTTTTGGAGTGCTTCATCCACATCTTTTATAAATGAAGATATTTCTTGAGAAGATGCTTTTCTAGAGATTTGAGTATATTTTCTAATTAATCTTCTAATTAGTTTTTGTAATAATTCTAGTTCTCGATTACCTCTAGGCAGAATTTCATCCAACTTATTTTGTATATTTGCTAATGTTGGATAATACCTATTTTTCAGGGTTGCTAACTCTTGAGATATTTCATTTCTCTGATCTTCAAGTCTTTCTATTGCATCTAATATTTTCAAGTTAGGATCTTTTTTACCCTCTGACAAAATAGATATAACGCTACTCAAAAGCCATATTTGAGATTCTTGATTGTGTAGATAGTAAAATCTATCTTCATCACTTGTTTCTTTCTCATTGTGTTCATCACACCTCAATTCATTCTTGTCTTCTATGTTAAACAAAACCTTCACAATACTAATAATATAAGGGCGTGGAAATTTACACCTAGTAAATATTCCAAGTAAAAACCATCCTAGTGAAACTCCTAGAAGCAATAATAAGGTAAGTAAATAGTTGATAAAGTTGCTTTTTTCTATGCCATTTGATATGCCAAGTGGTTTTAGGAATTCAGATAGTGATACAATATAGATGTATGTGTTATTCGTATTATTAATTGATGAATTAATGTACGCATCTCCACCAGTCTGGACTACATTTGAATCTTTAACATCGCCACCAATACTCTGATTTTGAATATTACCTTTCTCATCTTCAGGGTCAAAATCGGGAAAATGATAATAGTCCATTTAAATTATTACGACCTGTCTAAAATATGTCTCACCGTTGTTCCTAGCCAACTAGCCACACCTACCAAAATAGGTTGTAACTTCTGTAATTCAATAGCAGCTTGATTCGAGTCTTTTAATAAGTCTACAAAACGCTTTAGGCTTCGAGCTACATAATCCTTGCTTGGTTCATTCTGCTTCACTTCTTTTATGGCATCTTTGATGTGTGATATTGCTGTTTCAGATTTGCCATCAGGTAGAGTAGAGTTACGCGCTAAATCCTCGATTTGACCAAGCAAATTTAGAAGTTCTTCTATAGTAATTTGCTTGTCTTGCTGGACATTATTATTTACTGCAATATGAGCGTCACCAAGCGACTGAGTGATAGTTACGTTGCCTTCAATAGAACCACCAAAAGACTGAGATTGGAGGATTGGTTTTTCAAACATTAATTTTAAAATTGGAAATACTAATTTTCTACATTGTATCGCGTCAAAACTATCAAAAGTTACTAGCTATCGATCTTTCAAAATTCTTGTGAAATAGACTATTACATAATAGATAGGGTGATTTGAGATTGATCGCACTTTACTTTCGCCGAGATTAAAGAGGCGATCTCGCCTAAGCAAACACAGGCTCAGATTTTTGTGCTTCAGTATTTTCTTGATACCTACCCTGAATCTGCACATACTCATCTTCCAACAGAAAATCCTTCACCTTCTCATAGTCTCGCGCCGCATAAACCACTTGATACCCCTCAGTTGGGTCATAAAGCGTATAGCTTCCATCCACATCACCAACCAACATCAACACATAGGGCAGATCGGAACTAGGATCAACCCACATTTCAATAAACTTCCAACTAGATAACTTCGCTTGGTTTTGTGCGTGGAATGACATGATATTCACCCTTAATAATTTTCATCTCTGCAAAATACAACGGCAATCGATTACCTTCTAAATCAATTCTATAGCCAATTGATCGCTCGAAATACATCCCATAGCGTTCATGACCTCTCACCGTGCCAATAGACTCACCCGATTCAAACAACGCCTCCGTAACATCAAGTAAAGTTTGGTGATCGTTAAACACATGAGCTTTACCATCCTCTTTTAGTAATTTTAACATCTGGGGCGTATCAGGTAAATGCTTCTGAACGTGCCTTTCTGCTAAATTAAGCCCTATCGGTTGCTTGCATTTGTCTCCATCCTCTAGTGTCATAAATTTTAAAATCTTTATCCTGCCTTTACCGCTAAACCAACACCAGAAACATATTCCACAGGCTTCATACTTGGTATCCCCCCTTCTCCCCAGTCATACTCAGGCAAATCACTAACCAAATCTGCTTCTACCCAAGATTTAGACTCTATATCATCAGCAGTAAAATTTTCTGTTTTTGATAACTCAGTCGCTAGAAACTGAATAACCCTAAGTTTATCGGAAGGGTTTAGTTTTTGCAGATTCGGCAATAACTCGGTGAAGGTCATAATTGTAAACTCAGAATAACCGCTTACTTTATTTTACTTGCTAGTGATCGCACATTACTTTCACCGAGATTAAAGAGGCGATCGCATTACATCTCAACTTTTAAGTTCTAAATCTGCTTGCAAAAAATCGACAAACTGCTGGGCAGTACGTCCCGATTGACCATTATGGCGAGTAGCCCATTGCAAGGCGCGAAAATTGAGATCATCATCTAGCAAATCTATACCTGCACGCTTTGCGAGGTGATGCACGATTTTGAGATAGATTTCTTGATCAGCTTGCAGGAACGTCAGGGTTAAGCCAAAGCGATCGCTTAGAGATAACTTTTCCTGCATAGTGTCCCAAGGATTGACTTCTTTACTATCGCTAAGATCTCTCAGGCTAGGGCGATCGCTAAAATATTCACGCAATAAATGACGACGATTGGAAGTTGCATAAACCAAAAGATTATTGGGCTGTGCAGAGAGGTTTCCTTCCAGAACTACCTTGAGAGCCTTATAGTCTTCGCTCTCTTCCTCAAAGGACAAGTCATCGACAAAAATAATAAATTTCTGTGGAACTTGACGCAGAATCTCGGCAATGATGGGCAGATCTTTAAGGTCATTTTTAGCGACTTCGACTAGACGTAAACCACGATCGCGATAGGCATACATCAATGACTTAACCATCGAAGACTTGCCCGTACCACGACTGCCATAGAGCAAGGTATGCAATCCATGGTAGCCAGCCAAAAAAGCTTCTGTATTCTTGTATAGAGTTTGTCTTTGCGTCTCGTAGCCGATCAGATCGGATAGCTGAACCAAATCAGGATAGGCAATCCCCTCCAGATGACCTTTGCACCAACGGAATGCATCGTAATCGGTAAATATGCCCGTGCCTGACTGTTTGTAATAATTGGCTAACTCTGGCAAAAGTTGCGTCCAGTCATCAGTGGATTGAAATTTGAGAATCAGCGATCGCTTAGTTTCCGAAAGTCTCGATATATCACTTTCTGACAATTGCAAGGTCACAGGGTGATCGCCAAAAGATTCTATACAATCAACGAGCTTATCTCCACCCCAAAGACTAATCTCTTCTAGGACTTGGAGATCATGCTTGGCGGCAGCGACCAATGATTGAGGTAGCAACTTAAATTCTGTGGTTTGCGCTTGCTGACTAAAGGGATTGTCAGAGGTCAAAATTTGCGAAATTAGATAGTCTCGCCAATTGTAGCCTGTTGAGGCAATCGCCCGAAACCATCTTCCATAGGCAAATAAATAGCTAAGCCGCCGCGAGCTATTTTCATGACCATCTAAAGCGAAGTTGGCAAGACTATGCAATAACTTTACATAGGCTTCCCACGCTTCTTGCTCTAAAATATTTTGGTAAAGCAGTAATGAGGCGATTCTCACTTGCTTTGTATAAATCGATTGCCGCGTCTCTTCAAGCATATCTACATCAAGTTAATTTCGTAAGGAATGCACTTCACAAATAATCTTGAAACTCTTCCCATGTTATCCCTTGTTGGAGATAGTTAGGCTGATTTGGTTTATAGGGTGCGACGGCGCGATCAATAGTCAATATTTCGGCGCGATCGCTAATTACTGGCACATCAGGATCAAAGGCAGTTGATCGCATCAAGGAGCTTGAAAAGCCTTTAAAAATCATGACTTCATCAAGTTCATCATCGATTTTTAGCTTGACTAGTAAAACTTCTTGAGGATGGTTGCTACTATATATTTCTAGTTGTTGACCTTGATTTGCAGGCATAGTACAAATGATTTTAATTTTAATTTTAGTTTAGGTGGTGCAGATTTCTAGAATATATTAGGAACTCAGCCTGTAGTGATACTGTCAACAAAATAAAGTAATTTCAAAGTTTTTAGCATATGTGGAAACCTCGATCGCCCAAATTTGTGATCCATGCTTTACCGATCGCCATTCTGACCTTACCTTTAGTAAGCTTCTCAGCGATCGCGCAAAACACTTTTGGACTTGCTGGAGAGGATGGCAATCGCGGTCGAGATGGACGCAATGGTCGAGATGGGCAAGACCTCAAAATTGTTGGTGATGGGAAGCCTGCTGCTTATAATCTCACGGGGACAATCGGTGAAGATGCTGAAGATGGAATTGCAGGGCGATCTGCTAGTAGTTGTGAGCAGCCTCGTCGGACTCAATTCTCTCTAATTGGTGCATCTGGTGGTAGTGGGGGTATCGGCGGCAATGGCGGTAATGGTGGACGTGGGGGCAATGCCACTATTTTTTACACTGATATTGCAGCGCTCCAGATGCTCGAAATTCGTAATAATGGTGGAAGAGGTGGTCGTAATGGGCGAGGTGCTCTTGGTGGAAAAGGTTGTGAATGCCAAGAAACTTCTTGGACAATTACGACCTGTACTACAGAAATCGAGCGCAGATCGGCAAAAGATCCAAATGCTCCTTGGCAACATCACTCTAGAGATTCGAGAATTTGTGCAACATCAGCCGACAATTTTGGGGAAAACATATTGTCTAGCATTTTAAGTAATGTTTTGTCATCTTCAAAAGAACCTAGCAGCGATGGTAATTGGGTCTATCGCAGTAAAAAGGAACAATCCAGTAGTGCTTCTTATTCTTGTCAGAGTGGTCGCGATGGACTGACAAGTAATAATGGAGTTGAAGGGAAAACAGGTCCCTATGGACAAATTACGCTTGTACCGCGTTTAGATATTCCTGCGGAGATTACGAGCGATCGCACCGTCCTAGGAGTAGCGATCGGCAAAAAAGTGGGACTAATTAAAAATATTTGGGTTGAGAGGAGTGGCTTGACACGTCTACTGCGAGCCAGCTCTGACGTGCCAGATACATACACCTATCTCAAAGATACGGCACGACTTTTTTATCGATTTGATTGGGCAGCAAAAGAAACTCCTGTGGCTTTAGGAGTCGATCGTGTGGAAATTGGGTCAAAGGTAAATGTCCGCAATGAGAATGCGGAACTCGAATATCAACTACCAGGAACATTGGAATATCAAATTATTCCTGAGAACAATCTTCAAGTGGTTAAGATTACAGGCGGGTTTAATCCAGATCGGGTTAGTTCATTCCAATTGCAAACTATCTCAGGTGTTAGTACTGACAATCAATTAATACTTAGCGATCGCGGGAATGTGCGCGAATTGCTCAAAGACACACAAATCGAAGTGGAATGTTTCAGCAAGCAATCGGCAACTGGTGTAGTCGCTGGCGATTATGTAAAACGGCGCAAAGTTACCTTCAAAATTCCACCAAAACTAGAGCCTAGTGAGGGAGCAAAAGTTAATGGCAATACTTACACTTTGCCTGTTGGTCGTTATTGTTCACCTTGGCTAAAAGCTGATTACAATGCAGCCTATGGAATTGTAATCAATCAAACCACCAAGAGCGGCGCAAAATATAATCAAAGCATCGACTCTGCCTTTGTCGTCGGAAAAAACTAATGGTTGTTAGTGCAGGAATTATATAGCAATGTAAGTTTTGCTTAGGACATAAAACCCACAAGATGAGTAGCGGCGCTACGCGCCGCTACTCATCTTTTGGGTTTTGATTTGTCCTAGCTATCTCTTACGTTGCTATAGATGC